>DKJQ01000079.1:0-5299 GCA_002454845.1 Ignavibacteria bacterium UBA6688 | reverse complement strand
ATCACGGAGTTATGGAAGAAGTTCATTTTTATCGCCGCCGGCGGAGGATTCAACACGCTGAGCCGTCTCGCGCTGTCGGATATCCTGGCAATCGACGAAAGCAGGGAAGTCTTTTACCTGGCCATGAAGGAAGCGGAAGCGGTCGCCCGGGCAAAAGGGATTGCCCTGCCGAAAGGATTTGTCGAACAGCAGCTCGAGAACCTGAAGAGCCGCACCACGACAGCCCGGACCTCGATGTATTACGACCTGGTCCATCAAAAGCCTATGGAGGTGGAGGAACTCGTGGGTGCGATTGTCCGCTATGGCCGCGAGGTTGGCGTTCCAACGCCGATCAACCAAACGGTCTATGCAAGCCTCCTTCCGCACCATCGTTTGCATCTCCAGAGAAAGAAAGTGCGGACCCCAAAGACGACGGCGTAGGCCATGCTCCCCCGGCCCCTGAATCCCGCTCTTGGCTTGTGTGAACTGTGCCGCCATGCGACGGTCATCAAAACATCCGGCGAGACCACTTATTTCCTCTGCGGCCGCTCGAAGACCGACACCCGATTTGTAAAATATCCCCGGCTTCCGATGCTTGACTGTCCAGGATTTGAACAGCACCAGCACGGCATTTCCTCTCACAAATCCGTTCCTTGATTCTCGGGACACTTCTTCGTTTCTTTCCTTTTTACGCTGTTTTTTCTTTGATCAACCCGCAATCGATGTGCCTGACTACCAACGATACCAGGAACTTATTTCCAGGGAGTCCCGCCACTGGGGGGAAGTCCGCCCCGATCCTGACAATCCCCAACTTTGGCACGACCCGGAGCTGTACGAGATCTTCTTTGGCATCGAATACCGTTCGTTCATCGAGCGGATCGTTGCGAAAAGGGGAACCGTTCTCGAACTTGGCTGCGGCGAAGGGAAGCTTGCGCTGGAACTGGCACAGCGCGGGATGACCGTAACGGCAATCGATTTGAGCACGGAGAGAGTTCAAAGGGCAAACGAGACGGCCCGCGTCTCCGGGGTCGGGTCTCGGATCACGTTCCTGGTGGACGATCTGAACACCGCGTCGCTTCCTCCCGAAACGTACGATTGCGTGGTCGCTCATGACGCACTGCATCACATCCTGGAGATTGACCGTCTCTGCGAGGAGGTCCGGAAGAGCCTCAAACCGGGCGGTTCATTTATTGTATGGGATTTTGTGGGGATGGGCCCGATCCGCAAGCTCTTTGCGGCTCTTCTCTACGCGGTTGTTCCGACCTACCAACCCTACATGGCAAAATGGAACCTCCGTCACCGACTCCCGGCGTTTCTTGCAGGCGAGAGGTCGAAACGAGCCGCCCTTGAAAAGGGATCCTCTTCCCTACTCCATCCCGATTCTCCGTTTGAAGAGATCACGCAACGGTCCATGATCGATGCCATACTGAAACGGTTCACCGTCACCGAGCGGCACACCTTCGCTCCATTTTTCTATTACCTCGCGCCGAAAGTCCGGTTTCCCCGCGCGATGAAGTACTCCCTTGCCCGATCGCTCAAGAGGGTGGACGACATGCTCCTCCGGCTTCGCTTCTCGGAAGGGGCTTATTTCTTTCTCGAAGCACGAAAAAACTGACCTGATTATTCCATGCAACTCCTCATCCGCAATATCCGACAGTTGGTTACCGCCCGCTCCGATGGCAAGCCTTTTTTGGCGGGAAAGGACATGCGCGATCCGGGAGTCCTTGAGCATGTCTCGGTTTTGATCGAAGGGGAGAAGATCCGTGGCATCGGACCGGCGGCATCGTTTGATCAATCGCTTGCGGACGACGCCACCGTCCTCGATGCCTCACCGTACGTGGCGCTTCCCGGGTTCGTCGACTCCCATACCCACATGGTTTTCGCAGGGAGCAGGGAGAATGAGTTTGCCATGAGGGCCAAAGGGATCTCATACGATGAAATCGCCGCAGCCGGGGGAGGAATCCTCAGTACCGTGAAAGCGACTCGGGCCGCCTCCAAAAAGGAACTCAAAAAGCTCGCGTCGAAACGGCTGGATGCCATGATGAAGCATGGAACAACCACCGTGGAGATCAAATCGGGATATGGATTGAATGAAGAGTCCGAAATTAAAATGCTCGAGGCGATCAACGAGCTTGCCGAAGAGCATTTCATGACCATCGTCCCGACATTCCTGGGCGCCCATGCCCTCCCACCGGAGTTCAAGGACGACCGTCAGGGCTACATCGACCAGCTCTGCGAAAGGATGCTCCCCTATATCGCCAAGAGAAAACTGGCCCGCTTTTGCGACGTCTTTTGCGAGGAGAACTACTTTACGGTACAGGAAGCTGCGGTCATCCTTGGGAAGGCACTGGCACTCGGGCTGAAACCAAAACTGCACGCTGATGAATTCAAAGCCATTGGCGGAACACCACTTGCGGCGGAGTTGCAGGCGGTTTCCGTCGATCATCTTGAGCATCTGAACGAGGCCGGACTTCAAGCCCTGCAGAAGGGGAACACGGTGGCCGTTCTCCTCCCGGGCGTCTCCTTTTTCCTGCGCAATCCCTACGCCCCGGCGCGGCGGCTGATCGACGCCGGAGTCCCGGTGGCCATCGCCTCCGACTTCAATCCCGGCTCTTGTATGGCGTTTTCGATGCCCCTCATGATGACTATTGCCTGCACCCAAATGGGAATGACGCCCGAAGAAGCCATCGTCGCTGCCACGTTGAATGGGGCTGCGGCCGTGGGGGCCTCGGACACCCTCGGAAGCATCGAGGTGGGAAAACAGGCCGATATGATGTTGTACGATGTCCCGAACTATCGGTT
The DNA here is from genome assembly GCA_002454845.1 of Ignavibacteria bacterium UBA6688. GTDB lineage: Bacteria > Bacteroidota > Ignavibacteria > UBA10030 > UBA10030 > UBA6688. The sequence continues at coordinate 2,518 of DKJQ01000079.1, read as the reverse complement.
CCTCGCGTATCATTTTGGTGTGAATCACGTTGCCGGGGTGATCAAACGGGGCGTACTTCTCGAATTTCCTTGACCCGCTGCTGAAAAAGAAAACAACTTTGCCACGAAGGCCACCCCGCCCGACTGAACGACCCGCCCTAACGGCATGGTCGGGCAAGCAGTCGTTCGGGCGGGCGCAGTCAGGCGGGCGGGGTGACGTTGTGGCAATAAAGCAAAGGACAGTGCATGAAACAGATCGTTGAATGCGTTCCGAACTTCAGCGAGGGTCGTGACCAGCAGACCATCGATGCCCTGGCGGAAAGTATCAGGACCGTTCCGGGAGTGAAGCTCCTGGGCATCGAGCCGGACAAGGATTACAACCGGAGCGTCGTGACGTTTGTCGGTGAGCCTCAGCCTGTCGTTGAGGCGGCTTGTCGTTCCACTCGGGTTGCCGCCGAGCGAATCGATATGAGGAAGCATCAGGGGGAGCATCCCCGCCTGGGTGCGGTGGATGTCGTTCCGTTTATCCCGATCTCGGGCGTGACGATGGAGGGGTGTGTCCGCCTCACGCACGAGTACGCGGAGCGAGTCTCGCGTGAGTTCCATATTCCTGTCTATCTGTATGAAGCGGCAGCGTCGCACCCCGACCGCAAGAACCTCGCCACTATTCGCAAAGGAGAGTACGAAGGGCTGGCAGAAAAGCTAAAGGACCCGAGATGGAAACCTGATTATGGAAACCCTGTCTTCAACGCGAAATCGGGGGCAACGGTGACCGGTGCGCGCAAGTTCCTCATCGCTTACAACGTCAACCTGAATACGGCTGATTCCGCCATCGCCCAGGAGATCGCACTCAGGATCAGGGAGAGCGGCAGGGTAAAGAAGGACGAAAGTGGCGCGGTGGTCAAGGATGCGCAAGGCGAATCGGTGAAAATCCCGGGCACCCTGAAAGCAGTCAAGGCGATGGGAGTTTTCCTCCAGCGCTTCAATCTCGCCCAGGTCTCGATTAACCTGACCGATTTTGAAGTGACTCCCCCCCACACCGCATTCGAAGAAGTGAAGAAGCAGGCAAAACTGCTTGGGGCCGAGGTGACCGGGAGCGAGATCGTGGGATTGGCTCCGCTCGCCGCTTTTCATAGTGCCGGGATGTATTACGCGGCAAAAGGGAAGACGACCAAACCGCATTCCGACGAAGAACTGGTCTCTCTTGCTATCAAGCGCCTTGGACTCAGCCAGCTTGAACCGTTCGAGCCGCAGAGGAAGATCATCGAGTATATGATCTCATAACGCTGACTTTTGGCAAAGCCACACCTTCGGGGCAAGTCAAGGAACTGCGCAGACCTTCGCAATGCACAACAAGAGAACAATACCATGATTACTGAAAAAACCGTTCATGAATTCCTAGACGAACTCGCCTCAGACTCCCCGGCCCCGGGGGGCGGGAGCATCGCCGCGCTTGCGGGCGCCATGGGAACAGCGCTCACGGCGATGGTGTGCCGGCTGACCATTGGCAAAAAGAAATATGTGGAGGTTCAGGAGGAAATGGAGTCGATTCTACAGGAGGCAGAGGAACTGCGAGGAGAACTGACGAGGCTTGTGGACGAGGATACGGAGGCCTTCAACGGGGTGATGGCGGCCTTCGGCCTTCCGAAGGAGACGCCCGAACAACAGGTGCGTCGTGCAGCGGCAATTCAGGAGGCGACCCACGAAGCCACGCTCGTGCCCCTGCGCGTCATGAAACTCGTGGATCGGTCCCTTCCCCTGGCAGTCCGTGTTGCAGAGAAAGGGAACAAGAACTCGGCTTCCGACGCAGGGGTTGCCGCTTTGATGCTGCAGGCTGCGTGTTCCGGAGCGGCGCTCAACGTTCGCACCAACCTTGGATCACTGAAGGATGAGGTATTTGTGCGGGAAACAACGGCGCAGGTGAAAGAGATTCTGGGGCGGGCTGAAGCCGGGGTGAGGGAAGCGCTTGCGGCTGTCAATAAAGCGGTGACATGAAAAGACAAAACGATCAACCGTCCGCTTCTCATCGTGTGACAAAACCAACATTTCTTGAGTGGATTGACCCTTTTTAAAAAAAGAATAAAACCGGGAGCATGCAACACAATTCTCAGAGTTTCACGACGGTGGTTAAAGGAGTGCGGATGGATCACAGGTCCGCGGGAGCAGAATCCGGAGCTTGAGTGATATTCCTCGGGGCCATGGACGCAACCATAGCCGGGTTTTTCACTCTGCTACTGCACTGACTGGGGGAAGCACTCAGACGGCCGGCACACTACTCACGGGCCGATGCAGGTCCGGAGTTTGAGGAGGGGCGACGACTACCAGTACCGGTTTTCCAAAATAGTATGCGGCTCATTCTTCCCGGACGATCCCCGTTTTACCTTGAGACAGGCTTCCATTGCCTCGCTCTGCGTTCTTCCGAATTTGACAACAACGACATTTACCCTGCAGGTCTTTCGCCATGAAAGGTTTACCTGCCACTGGATGACCGACATGTGGGATGCGTTAGGTCCGAATTCAAACCTTGAAGAACCGACGT
>DKJQ01000078.1 GCA_002454845.1 Ignavibacteria bacterium UBA6688 | reverse complement strand
TTGACCGTCCCCAGTGGTAGTTTTAACATTTGAGCGATCTCTTGATATTCTTTCTCTTCTACATGCCGTAAGTGTATGACTTGTCTATACTTTGCAGGAAGGGAATTAATTGCATCTTCGAGAAGCCTTTTCCGTTGCCTTTCAATCATATTTTGATCCGGCTCGTATGTTGAATCGGGCAACTCGAAGTGCATGTCGCTTTCACTCGATGCAATGGGTTTGTCGATGGAAAAGGTCTGGAGTTTCTTTCTTCGGATGTAGTCGATGGAATTGTTGGTGGCGATCTTGTACAGCCACGTCGAGAACGCATACTCGTCGTTGAAGCTGGAGAGAGAAAGGAAAGCTTTGATAAAGGCTTCCTGGGTCAGGTCTTCCACCTCATCCTTGTCCCGGATCATCCGGTAGATGAGGTTATAAATGGCATCGTGATATTTTTGCCGGAGCTTCTTGAATGCCCGCTGATCGCCGACGAGGGCGCGTTTGATGAGGGTGGTGTCTTCGCTCCGTGACTCGAGGCGACGCTGCTCCGCTCTTTCGAGCGTCTCTTTCGACGCCTTGCCAGGAAATGAGGGGGGTGTCTTTTTCGTCTGGGGGGTTTTGGCTGACAAAGTAGTGCTCACGACCGCAAAGGGGAAGAAAAGCGTTGGAGGGGGGCAACCGTCAGGAGTGGTATCATTCTTGTTCAATGGAAAAAGTAGTGAAAAAACTAACGAGCCGCAACCGACGGGGGGAGACTCGTGATGCAGTGCATTGCTTCAATGACCGAATTTAGTTACTTTCTCAGCGTCCCATCATCGCACCCATCATCCAGGCTTCATGTTCATTACGTTCGAAGGTCTCGATTTTTCAGGTAAATCGACTCAGGCGAAACTGTTCGTAGAACGCGTCCGGTCGGAAGGATACCCCGTTTTGCTCGAGCGCGATCCGGGGGGGACGGCCATCGGGGAAACGATACGGCGGGTTCTGCTTGATCCCTCTTCGTCGGGGATGGCGGAGGTTACGGAATTGCTCCTCTTTTCAGCCAGCCGGGCCCAGTTGGTCCATGAAGTCATCGGACCAGCGTTGCGGAAAGGAACTGTTGTGGTCTGTGACCGGTTCTATGATTCAACGACGGCGTATCAGGGATGGGGACGCGGTTTGCCGGTCGAGGAGATCAAAACCATCAATCGTGTTGCCGCTCAAGGATTTGTGCCGGATTTGTCCCTGTTTTTTGACATCCCGGTCGAGGAGCTGCACCGGAGGATGAAGCAACAACGCTCTTCAGCGGACAGGATGGAGTCGAGCGGAAGTGAGTTTTATGAGAAGGTCAGAAAGGGATATTTGAAGCTTGCGGAAGAGGAACCCAGATTTATGGTTCTCGACGGCATGAAGCCCGTCGAAGAACTTCACGCTATCGCATGGGAGAGGTTTCAGGCGCTCAGATTGTCAACGTCAAAAACACGGAAAGTATAAACCTTAAGGGAGGTCTATGAAAGATCGGAAGGAACGGAAGGAACGGCCACAGGCTGGGCGGGTTGGGAAGCAGGGAAAACGGTGGCAGGGTAAGGTTGCCCTTCTGGTCGCAACATCCCTCGTCTCATTCGGGATTCTGACGGGCTTCTACGGTGTGAGCGACAGTGAAATGTTTCTCAAGATTCACCGCGGGATCGATTTGTTCGGAAAGGTCTATAAAGAAATCGCGACCAATTATGTCGACGAAGTAGACCCCGAGCGCTTTATGAAGGCCGGGATCGACGGGATGTTGAAGACGCTCGACCCCTATACGGTGTACATCGGCGAGAAGGACAACGATGAGATCGATCTGGTCACCACCGGGAAATACGCAGGTGTGGGAATAACCATCGGGCTGCGCGACGGGATCGTGACCGTCATCAATCCCCTCGAGGGTTATTCAGCCGCGAAGCAGGGAATACAGCCGGGGGACCGGATTCTCGAAATTGACGGGACCACCATAACCGCCACGCCCATGGAGGATGTCCGGCTGCTTGTCCGCGGGGCGCCGGGGACAAGCCTCAGGATGAAAGTCGGGCGGGAAGGGGAAGCGGCGCCTCTGGAGTTTGTCCTGATGCGCGAAGAGATCCCCGTACGGAATGTCCCCTATGCCGGCTTTGTCGAAGAGGGGATCGGATATATCCGCCTCGAACGTTTCTCGCGGACGGCGGGAGACGATGTGCGGAGTGCATTGAAGGAGCTCAAGGCAAAGGGGACGATCCGGAGCCTGGTGCTTGACCTGAGGGATAATCCGGGCGGGCTCCTTGATGTTGCCGTGGATGTCGTGTCAAAGTTCGTTCCCGAAAGCAGCCTCGTGGTTTCGACCCGGGGGCGCAAGAGCGAAGCGGACAGAAAATACTATTCTGTCGAAAAGCCGCTCCTGCCGGATGCCGCGTTGGCTGTTTTGGTGGATCGCGGCAGTGCCAGCGCGAGCGAGATTGTCGCCGGTGCAGTCCAGGATCTTGATCGCGGCGTCATTGTCGGTACCCGCACCTTCGGGAAAGGACTTGTCCAGACCATCACCAGGCTTTCAGAAAACACATCGTTGAAGATCACCTCCGGCCGCTACTACACCCCCAGCGGCAGAAGTATCCAGGAGATCGACTATTTCCACCGGTCAAAGGGAGATGTGTTCACCGTGAAACCTGATAGTTTGCGGAAAGAATACCGCACGTCGCACAACCGCAGAGTTTTTGACTCAGGGGGCATTCGCCCGGATTCGATAGTGGGCGAGGAACTCCAGGGCAAGTTCCTTCAGGAACTCCATCGGAAGGCTATGTTCTTCAAGTTTGCCAACCAGTACGCCGTGCGCAACAAGTCCCTGCCGGAAAATTTCGACGTATCCGCGGACCTCCTGAAAGATTTTGAGAAGTTCCTGCTTGAGAAGGAGTTTACGTATCAGGAGGAGGCCGAGGCCAAACTGGGTGAACTCAGGGAGATCGCCTCAAAATCCCGGTACGGTCCCTCTTTCCATGACGGATTTGAGCGGATGGTCCAGTCGGTGGAGGGGGAAAAAGTGAGAGCGTTTGAGCGGTACAACAAGGAATTGCGGTCAGCGTTGAAGCAGGAGATCATTGCCCGGATCAAGGGGGCCCGGTTTGCCATCGAGTCCTCCTTGCGGGAGGATCCAACACTCAGGGTTGCATTGACCCTTCTGAAGAACCGGACTGCCTACAGCGGGATCCTTGCGGGGAAACCCTCACCTTGATCATCGTCGCATGATGGTTCGGCAGTGATTGCTCACCAAAGGCGCCTTCCCGGGCGCCTTTGGTCTGTACCGGGGAATAGCTTATGGGAGATTCAAACTCTTCTTCACCCGTTCGATCACCTGCTGTAAATCCCCTTCCCGGTTTACAAAGTCCAGGTTGTCGTTCTGGATCACGAGCAGCGGGCCTTTGGTATAGTGCGCGATCCAGCTTTCGTAATGTTTGTTCAGTTGTTCAAGGTAGCCGCGCTCAATGCTTTGTTCAAACGACCTTCCCCGTCTCGTGATCTGGTTCACCAAGGTATCAACCGAGGCGCGAAGGTAGATCATTAAATCCGGCGATTTGAGATACCCGGTCATCACCTCGTACAAGGCCACGTAGTTATCGTAGTCCCGTTGATCCATCTTCCCGATTTCATACAGGTTCCGGGCAAAGATCTCCGCGTCTTCATAAATCGAACGATCCTGGATGACGGAGTGGCCGGATTCCGTCATCTCCTTGTGATGTTTGAACCGTTTGGAAAGGAAGTAAATCTGCAGATGAAACGACCAGCGCGTCATATCCGCGTAAAAATCGGAGAGGTACGGGTTGTCCTCCACGGATTCGAAATAGGGTTTCCAGCCGAAATGCTGGCCGAGCAGACGCGTGAGGGAAGATTTTCCCGCTCCAATATTGCCGGCAACGGCGATGAAAAGGGATTTGTCCTGTTTCATAAATGATAAAAGGGAAAGAGGTGGGTTCCTTGTTGGGTCCGATGAATGTATCGGAACGGAGGATGAAAAGCAAGGGACGGTCGGAGTGGGTGGTGTCTCAGTTTCGGAGAAAAGGCATTACACACCTGCCTCACCCTGTCGGCAGACAGGTGCCGGCAGGCAGGGAGGGACACTGAGGGTACGGAGATCCACAGAACACAGCTTTTCTCTGTGGATCTCTCTTATCTTCTTCTTCGTGGAACTCCCCGCCTGCCGGCCCGACGCCCGAAGGCGGCTTTGGGCCGCAGGGCGCAAGCACAGATTTGCGTGCGGCGGGCAGGCCCGCCTAAGCACGAAGTGCATCGGCGGGCAGGTGTGGAATTCCTCAACCATGGAAACTGAGACACTACCTCGGCCTGAAGGGATCTTATTCCCCGTCGCCGTGGATAGCCTCGAGGAGAAGTTCAAGAGCTTCGATGATGCGGGGACCGGGACGTGTCACAAGGTCGGCATCGAGCAACACCACGTTATGGGATTGAACGGCCGGCAGGGATTTCCATTCGGGATAGGCTGTGAGAATATTGTCGACCGACCCGCTCACGTCATGGGTGGCAAGAAGGACCTCCGGTTTGCGATTGAAGATTTCCTCGCGGCTGAGTTGGGGGTAGGGGGTGGAAGAACCCCGGGCGATGTTTTCTCCGCGCGCCAATTCCACCAACTCCTGGAGAAATGCCCCCTCGCCAACGGCGACGATCGGGTTGAGGGAGAGAAGAAACAACACGCGCCGCGGTCGGTGATGTTCAAAGCGTTTCAGGAGTGTCCGTTTCTTTTCCTGAAGGCTGGAGATCAGCGAGTCTGCAACTGTTTTCTTTCCCGTCAGGGTACCGAGGTCGTGTATCGACTTGAAGATCCCCTCGATGCTCTGAGGGTTGCTGACAAACACCCTCAGCCCGAGTGCGCTGAGTTTATCATAGTCCGACTTCATATTCCCCGAGGTCGACATGACGACAAGGTCCGGGTTCGATTCCACAATCCGCTCAATGTTCGGGTTCATCAGTCCCCCGATTTTCGGCTTGGATAACGCCGCCGCGGGCACGTTGCAGTATTCGGTGACGCCAACGATTTCCCGGTCAAGGCCGAGGGCAAACAGGATCTCGGTGATATTCGGCGCGAGGGAAACGATACGGACGGGTCGATCCCCGATCGGGACGTAATTGCCGAGGTCGTCTTGTATCGCCGCGCGGTCCGGAGGCGTTTCATTCCTGCGTTGTTCACAGGAGAATGTGAGGAGAAGAAGGAGAATGGGAACAATGCGTTTCATGCTCAGCCCATCGGTCAGTCCGTAAAGACAAAGAGCGAATCGGGTGATTCGCTCTTTGAACAGTTCCTGGACAGGTGGTCGTTTATTTGAAGGAGCCGATCGCCTCGTCCACCTTCTCGAAGTGCTCGAAGACGGTGATCAGCTTGGTGACCATCAGGAGGCTTTCGATCTTCTCCGATGCCCGGGCAAGCTTCAACTGTCCGCCGGCATTCCGCACGGTGGTGAGAGCGCCGATGAGCATGCCGAGACCGGAGCTGTTCATGAACTTCACATCTCCCAGATCGACCACGATGTTCTTCTTCCCCCCATCGATGAGTTTATGCAGTTCCTCATTCAGGGAGGAAGCATCGGGTCCGCCCATCACATTTCCCTTCAGCTCGATCAACGTAACGCTTTTGACATCCTTGATCTTGAGTCGCATGCACTGCTCCTTCTGTTGCTGATGTGCTTGAGTTACAGGCGAATATAGCGCGTTTCCTGAGAAAATCCAACAGGAATTATGCGGGAATCTTCTTCTTCCGCAAACTCCAGTCCAGAACGATGGCACTGGCGATATAGATAGTCGAATAGGTGCCGGCGATGGTGCCCACAACGAGGGCAAAAGAAAATGCCCGCGTGACTTCGCCGCCGCCCAGCAGGAGAATCAACAAGACGACGAAGATGGTGCCATTGGTAATGATCGTCCTGTTCAGCGTGTCGTTCACACTTCGATTGATCACCTCGCCCAGGGACATCGTCCGGTAGATTTTCAGGTTTTCCCGGATGCGGTCGAAGATGACCACGGTGTCGTTTACGGAGACACCGACGAGTGTGAGGAAGGCCGCGACGACTTCCTGCGTGATTTCCAGATTCAGGTGAGGGAACACGCCGTCCAGGAGAGACATGACGGAAAGTGTGACGAGCACATCATGGAAGAGCGCTGCCACAGCCCCCACGCCGTAGATGAACTTGAATCGAATGGCGATATAGCCGAGGATGACGACGAGAGCCGCGATGACGGCGTACAAGGCGTCGCGACGGAGTTCCTCGCCGATCTTCGGTCCGATTTTGTCCTCTTTGAGCACGATGAATTTCGAATCAGGGAAGCCTTCCTGGATGGCATTTTTAATCCTGTCCCCGACGATCAGTCCTTCGCCCTGTTCGGTCGTACGGATGAGGATGTTGTTCTCGGATCCGAATGTCTTGATTTCGCTCTGGCTCATGCCTGTCGTGCCGAGAGCCGTCCGGAGTTCGCCGATCTCCAGAGGTTGTTCAAACTGCAGCACGATTTCGGTTCCTCCGCGGAAGTCGATCCCGTAGTCGATGCCTTTCACAAAGAGTGAAACCACTCCTGCAGCGATCACGAACGCGGAGAGCAGGTACATCGTGCGGCGCGGTTTGAGAAAATCGATATTGGTCTTCTTAAAAAAACGCATTCATGGCCTCATGGAATCAGAGTTGTTTAACCGAAACTTGGACTGATGTTGCGGTCGGTCAGCAAATTGAAAATGACCCGCGTGATCAGCAGCGCGCTGAACATCGTCGCCGCAATACCAATCATCAGTGTCAACGCAAAGCCCTGCACCGGTCCCGAACCGAATTGGTACAGGATGATGCCGATCAGGAAGGTTGTAATATTCGAATCGAAGATGGCGCTGAACGCTTTGTCGTACCCCGCATCGATCGCGGCGCGCATCGTTTTGCCGCCGGCGAGTTCCTCCCGCACGCGCTCATTGATCAGCACGTTGGCATCCACCGCCATACCGATGGTGAGGATGATGCCGGCGATACCGGGAAGTGTCAGGGTTGCCTGAAATCCGGCGAGCACGCCCAAAATGAAAAGAATGTTAAACAGCAACGCCGCGTCGGCGACCAATCCGCTGCTACGATAGTACAGGATCATGAAGAGGACAGTGAAGATAAATGCGTAAGCAGTGGCAGACAACCCGGAGCGAATGGAATCCTCTCCCAGTGATGGTCCGACGGTCCGCTGTTCAATAATGGCCACCGGCGCGGGAAGGGCGCCGGCCTTTAAGACGATCTCCAGCAATCGTGCTTCGCCGGGACTCTCCATGCCGGTGATGCGGGACCGTCCGCCGACAATCTTGTTTTGGACCGTGGGGGCGGAAAAGACCGAATTATCGAGCGAGATGGCGACACGCTTGTTGATATTTGCCCCCGTAATACGGGCCCATTCGCGCGATCCCTCACTGTTCATCTCCATATTCACGATCGGTCTGTTATCCTCGGGGTCGACACTCGCTCGGGCATCGACAATGACCCCGCCCGTAAGCTCGGGAGTCTTCTTCGTTGCATACAGCGTATAAAACTTCTTCCCGTCGGAGGAACTGAACGATTTTGCCGACCAGAGAAATTCAAAATCGGTGGGGATCAGGCGTTGAATGTCCGGCCTTGCGAGCAACCGGATGACCCGATCCCGGTTCTTTTCTTCAACATATCCCTCACCGGAATTGCGCTGATCGGGAATGACGTAGGTGAAGAACGGATGCTCCTGTGTGAATTTCCCTTCCTGCGATGTATCCGAGCCTGCGGAGGTGGCTCCACCGGTAAGTTCCGCCAGAGCGTCGCGCGGTTTTTGATCCTGCGGCCTGGCGTCCGCCGCGGGTTTTGCCGTGTCGCCGGCCACTTTGCCGACAAGGAAGTTGTCGATGGATTGCATGACCCGGTAGGCAATATCGGGATCCCGCATCAGCCGAAACTCCAGTTTTGCCGTTCCCCGGAGTAGTTGGCGAACTTCCTGTTCATCCTTGACACCGGGAAGCTCCACGATAATGCGGCGCCCCCCCTGCTTCTGGATGTTCGGCTCGGAAACGCGGTACTGATCCACACGGTTACGTACGATCTCGATGGCGCGGTCAATGGCCTTATCCGTTTCATCCCCGAGGAACGCGGCAATCAATTCATCGCTATCGCGGATATTGCCGTAGTAGCGGCTCATGCGAATACCCCGGTCCTGAAATTTCCTGATGAACAACGGCACGACGGATTCGTCGTTGGTCTCGGATTCGGCGCGCACCTCGGCAACGATGGATCGGAAGTTGTCGTCCTTGTTCTTGGCGACATCATCCATGAGTTGGAGGACATCCACTTCGAGCACCACGCGCATGCCCCCCTGAAGGTCGAGGCCGAGTTTGATACGATTCAGCCGCGCCTGAAGGATGCCGTCCTCATTCTGCTCGAAGTAGATGAGGCTATCCGGACCGGATAGTGCCAGAATGTTCTGCCGATGCCGGTAGTCTTCGTATGTCGGGTACAGAAAGACCAGCGCCAAGGCGACCGCAGCAAGGATCAGGATAATTCTTGAAAGTTGGTTTTTCACAAATCACTCTCCAAACTGAATCGATGGTCGTTTCCCCGGGCGTGCGGGTAGAAGTGTGAGGAACATCGCCGCGAAGGTAGTGTGACGGGTAACGATGGACAAAAAGCGACTCAAAATATACTCGAATGTGCTCCGAAAGTCAATAAAAAAATCGTTGCTTTTCAGGCGTTTCGCGTCTATATTTACACTCATTTCTCGCGAACGCGGTTTTTCCAAAGCGGGCGCCCCGTTGCATGAATTTCACCCGCTGGGTCGTTTTCTTACGTTGTCCAAGGAGATGGTTCTCTTATGCCGTTAATGACTCAAATACGAAATAATCTTTCGAAGGCCTTCGCGATCTTCGCGGTGTTCTTTATCGTCTACATTGTTCTCGATTGGGGGATGGATATCGGTGACCGGCAGCGCGGAGGAGGCGGCGACGTCATCGGCGCAGTCGACGGGACCGAAATATCCTATCGCGAGTTTTCAGAATTGCTGCGGGCACAATCCGAAGCCTACCGGCAACAAACGGGGAATGACCCGGACGACCAGACGGAACAGCAGATCCGCTCGCAGGTGTGGAACAGCGTCACCCAGCAGGCGTTGATTGAACTCGAGCTCGAGCGGTTGGGAATCACCGTGACCGACGACGAAATCAGGGATATCCTCCTCGGATCGAACCCGCCGGAAGCCATCGCAAACCAGTTCAAGGATTCACTCGGGGTTTTTAACCGCGCGGCCTACGACCGGGCGGTTGCAGATCCGCAAAACAGCCAGGCATGGATCCAGGTGGAAAGGGACTTGCGGAGGCAGAGGCGGATTGAAAAACTCCAGAGCATCCTCTTCGCCTCGATGCGCATCACCGACGGGGAGTTGCGCCAGCGCTTCATCGACCAAAACGTGACGATGGAGGCGGATTACGTTCTCTTCGATCCGAACCGCCTGGTGCCGGATTCCATGATTGTCGTGGCGGACAGCGATATCGAGCGCCACTACAACACGAGCCAGGATGAGTTCAAAGTTCGCGCTGCCCGCAAGCTGAAATATGTCCTTTTTAACCTCGCCCCCACAGGCGAAGACTCCGCCATCGTTCTTGCCGAAATGGATCGGTTGACCGACCAGTTGAACAACGGCATGGATTTTATGGAGCTCGCCAGGTCCTATTCTGAAATCCCACCCGAGGAGAAATGGGTGAAGCATGGCGAACTGACCCGCCAAAGGGAGACTGCGGTGTTCTCGGCAAGGAAAGGGGCGTTCGTCGGACCGGTTGCCGATGTTGACGGATACCATCTGATCAAGGTCCTCGATGAACGGAGAGGCGAAGGGGAGTTCGTTCGCGCAAGCCACATTCTCTTGAATGCCGTTTCAGGTCCCGACTCCGTTGCACAAATTGAAAAAGCACGCTCGCTCCTGCAGCAGGTTCGCGGCGGGGCGGACTTTGCAGCACTCGCGCTGGAGCATAGCCAGGATGTGAGCAACAAAGCGCAGGGGGGAGAGTTAGGGTGGACTGGACGGGGGGGGTGGGTCGCTCCCTTTGAACGAGCCGCGTTCGGGGCAAGGGTTGGTGATGTCGTGGGTCCCGTTCGGACCCAGTTTGGCTGGCATCTTATCAAGGTCACGGGGCGTGACAGCCGAGAGCTGAAAGTTGTCCAGCTTTCCATGAAGGTGAATGCAAGCCCGCGCAGCATTGACCTCGCCTACGCGCGGGCGGACGATTTCGCGGTGTTGGCAGAGGATGAGGGGTTCGAAAAATCCGCAGAGTTAAGTGCCTATGAGGTGCGGGAAACCCCGGAATTTACCAAGGGGGGATTTATTCCCGGCCTTGGCGTGAACGATGCCGTCATGAATTTCGCCTTCACCGGGAAACTGGACGAGAACAGCACTCCCATGACCGTTGCCGGAGGTGTGGCGGTATTCAAGGTTTCCGCGATCCGTGAGGAAGGGGTTCGGCCCCTGGAGGACGTCAAAGGGATCGTTCGTTCGCAGGTGGTCCGGAAGAAAAAAATGGATCAATTGCGTGAACGGGTCAACACATTCCACGCGACCCTCACCCCCTCAACCGATCTGCTTCCGGCAGCGCAATCCCTTCAGAATGTGAATGCCCAGAAGTCGGGTCCGTTCAAGGCAGGCGAAGCTCCTCTCGGTGTTGGCCGGGATTATGCCTTCATCGGGACGGCCCTTGCCCTGAACCCGGGGGATCTCTCGAAACCTTTCGAAGGAGCCCGTGGCTATTACATTGTGAAACTGAACTCGAAGACGCCGTTTGATTCGCTCAAATTTTCAAACGACCGGAATACGTTGCGGGATCAACTTCTGCAGGAAAAACAAAACCGCCTCTTCAGTGAATGGCTGACGGCGCTTCGGGATAAAGCAGAAATTCAAGACTATCGAGACCGATTCTTCCGATAACCGTTAAAAGGGGGGATGGCTATGAGGCGATTCCCGGTGTTGGTGATGGCGTTGCTGGGAGCAGCGGGGATGGTGCAAGCCCAGCCCTCCGAGTGGTTCCTCGGTGTGGCGTTCAGAGGGAGTTATACCACAACCTCGAAGGTGTTTTACAACCCCGATTCCCCCACTCCCGAGATTCGGAACGAACACAACATTTTTGACAACATTTATGGAGGGGGCGTTGAGGTCCGGCTTCAGAATCTTGCGGACAATTATTTTTTTGCACTCACCATTGAATACCTCTCCAAGCTTCACGAGCAAACCCAACTTGTTGCCCTGAGCAATCCCCCGCGTACCCTTCCGGTGACGGATGGTTTTCAAATCATCCCCGTTGAACTCGGATTGAACATGTTTATTCCCCTCGGGTCGGAGAAAGTCCGCCTGGCAATGGGGGGAGGGCTGGGCGCCTATTTTGGCAACCGTATCTTCTCAGTTGCCGGGGTCGATGCCCGGCAGTTGAAACAGGCCGTCGGTTACGGCATCCACGTGGAAAGCAGTTTCGATTACCGTGTCAATTCACGGTTTTCTGTGAGGGGGGAGATGAGGTTCCGCGACCCGGAAATTCTGACGGAAAGCCGGTTCGATGAATCGACCGTGCAGTACAACGGAATCATTGTGGCATTTCCCGATGACCCCTTCAAATCCAGGATCAATGTGAACGGCCTCACGTTCAGTTTTGGACTTGTTGTCGATATCTTCTGAGGTCGATTGCCGGCGAACGAGAAGCGAAGGCAAAGGCACGACAGCGTCTTTGTTCTTTCGCTTTTTTTATTGAGCATCAAACCCGTATGAGAACAGGATCAGCGGACGACGATGGACGACACAGCCCCTAAGAAAAATCTGATCTATCTGGCCGGATTCATGGGGAGCGGGAAGAGCACGATCGGCCCCATTCTGGCAAACACGCTCGGATATGATTTTCTCGACATCGATAAGATTATCGAAGGGAAGACGACAAAGCGGATTGTGGATATCTTCGCCGAAAGCGGTGAGGAAGCTTTCCGGTCGATCGAGCGGAATACGCTGAAGGAAATCTCTGTCCGCGACCGTTGTGTCGTTTCCCTCGGCGGGGGCACCATTGCGAATGTCGAGAATTTTCGGTTGATTCGGGAGAGCGGGATGATCATCTACTTGCAACTCTCACCGGAGGAGATCCTGAAGCGCGTTCATTTCAAGACAGACCGGCCGATGCTGAAGGATGGACAGGGGGAAAAACTTCCCGAGGAAAAGATGCGCGGACGCATCCAGGAGTTGCTTCAACGCCGGGAAGAGTTTTATCTTCAGGCAGATATCGTTGTGAAAACGGATCAGGTGAAGGTGGGGACAACGGTGGATGAGATCGTACACAAACTGCGGGGGTTGATTGAATTCTGACCTGGATATGATCGTTCTCCATCACCACCAGAGGGTTCCTTGATTCATCGACAGATCGATGTGGCCCTGGGCGAGCGAAGTTACCCGATCTATGTGGGAAGCGGCATGACCGCATCCCTCGCCCCCACCTGCCGGCAACACGGCATACCGGACCGTGTCGTCGTCTTGACGGACAAGAACGTCGCCCCACTCTATCTCGCACCCCTTCTCAAGAACCTCCGCCATTTCGAGTTCGATGTAACATCCTTCAGTCTCCCTCCCGGCGAACGGCAAAAGAGTCTCCAGTGGGCCAGCAAAGTCTTTACCTGGATGCTGGAGGCGGGAGTCGGCAGGAAGTCGGCCGTGATCGCCCTGGGAGGTGGAGTCATCGGGGATTTGGCAGGATTCGTCGCGGCAACGTATCAACGGGGTGTGCCGTTGATCCAGGTTCCGACCACGCTTTTGGCCCAGGTGGATAGCTCGATCGGCGGGAAGGTTGCCGTCAATCACCCCCTGGGAAAAAACATGATCGGCGCGTTTCACCAACCCAAGTTTGTGTGGAGCGATATGGAGTGTCTCCGGACGCTTCCTGCCCGGGAGATCGTCAGCGGGCTGGGGGAGGTCATCAAGTATGGGGTGATCCTCGATGCCGGTTTGTTCGACGATCTTGAGACAAATCTCGACCGGGTTCTTGCCCTTGAAGTCGACGCGGTCCTGCGCGTGCAGACGCGGTGCGCCGAGTTAAAAGCGGACCTCACCTCGCGCGATGAGAAGGAATCCGGCATGCGCATCGTTCTGAACTACGGCCACACCGTTGGCCACGCGCTGGAAGCTGCCGGCAACTATCGGGTGCTGAACCATGGCGAGGCGGTGTTACTGGGGATGATCGCCGAGAGTTCGATCGCGCTTGCGCTGGGGATGATCAGTCAGGATGTGCATGACCGGATCGTCGGGTTGATCCGCCGCGTGCCGTTGAGATTCAGGGCAAACACGCTCGATCTGACGAAGGTGATCAAGCTTATGAGTCACGACAAGAAATCGATCGGCGGAAAGAAGCGGTTTGTCCTTCCGACCCGTGTGGGTGATGTGCAGGTGACGGAAGGGGTCGAACGTTCCCTGATCCGGTCCTCTCTTCTCTCCACGTTCAAACTTTACACATCCGGTTGAGGGATTGAAGACGCCGGGGATTGTGGCCGTGATCGAAGTTGCGACCAACAGGGTTGTCAAGCGTATGGAAGTTGGAGTGTTTGCTGCAGGTATCGCGCTTACAGATTGACGAGTTGGCCGGAGCGCGCCCAGAGTCAAATCACCACGCTGTAATCAAAGTAGGGAAATTGTTTATGGTCAGGAGACTGTCTACGGCAGCCATCGTTGTGCTGGGAATGCTGGAGTTGCTATCCGCCCAGGGAAGTTCAAATGTGCAACTCGTAGGTACCTTCAATCAATACTCCTTTGTTGGGTATAACGATTGTTGGGGATATACCGCCCCGGATGGAAAGGAGTATGCACTGCTCGGTGTCAGGAGCGGGACGAGTATTATCGAAATCACGGATCAGGGAACGTTACGGGAGGTGGTGTTTATTCCCAATCCCGGTGGAAACTCGGCGTGGAAGGACATCAAGACCTACCGGAACTATGCATACGTTGTCAACGAGCTCGAAGGCGGTCTTCAGATTATCAATCTTTCCCAGTTACCCGTGACAGCGACGCTCGCTGCCACCTACACGGGCTTTCCTACTTCACACAATATCTATATTGATACGGCAAGGGCTCTTCTCTATGCCGAAGGTACGTCAAGTCAGCCCGTTCGTGTTCTCAGCCTGGAGAATCCGACAAGCCCCGTTCAACTCAGCTTTTTTGGTCCATCCAGCCAGTCAATCCATGACATTTATGCCCGTGGTGATCGTGCCTATGTGTCGGACGGGACGGGTCCTTTGGGAACTTCGTACTCGATTTACAACGTAGGCAATCCTGCGATACCAACTTTGTTAAAACAATTCTTCGTTCCCAATGGCGGTTATGCCCATAATGCCTGGCTCTCCGACGACGGTAACTATCTGATGACAACGGAAGAGACCGTGGGCAAAACAGTCAAAATCTGGAATATCAGCGACTTGAACGCTGTGCAAATGCAGGGGGAATACCTGGGGGCCTCTGGGTTGGCACACAATACACACATCAAGGGAAACTACGCCTACATTTCTCATTACAAAGATGGATTGAGAATTGTTGACATCGCCAATCCCACGAATCCAACCGAGATTGGATATTACAATACGTATATCGGCAACCTCTCCGGCAATTTCCACGGCGCGT
>DKJQ01000023.1 GCA_002454845.1 Ignavibacteria bacterium UBA6688 | reverse complement strand
ACATGTCCTCGCGACCCAGTGCCTGCTGCAGCGAAAGCCCAAAACCTTCGAAGTGCGCGTCGAAGGGACTCTGTCGCCGGGTGTTTCCGCCAAAGACATTATTCTCGCTTTGCTGGCGCGAATTGGAGTGGCGGGAGGGACGGGCCATGTGTTCGAGTATACGGGTTCGGCGGTCAGATCTCTCTCCATGGAAGAGCGGATGACGATCTGCAATATGTCCATTGAAGGAGGTGCCCGTGCCGGTATGATGGCGCCCGATGATACGACGGTGGAGTACCTCGCCGGACGAGAATTTATCCCGACAAGGGATGCATGGGGAACAACGGTGAAACGATGGCTGCAATTGAGAACGGATGAGGGAGCATCGTACGACAAGTCCATCACAATCGATGCAGGTTCCTTGTCACCGATGATCACCTACGGAACAAATCCCGGTATGGGTATGTCTATTACAGATCGCGTCCCCGATCCGGGTGCGATACCCGATGCATCTCAGAAACTCGCTTTGGAGAAATCGTTGAAGTACATGGGACTGCGACCGGGGGAGCCGTTGCTCGGCAAGGCAGTGGATGTCGTGTTCATTGGCAGTTGCACAAACTCGAGAGTATCGGACCTGCGGCAGGCCGCGGCAATGATGAAGGGGCGCGTGGTGGCTTCCGGTGTCCGGGTTCTCGTCGTCCCGGGTTCCCAGGATGTCAAGCGTCAGGCGGAAGCCGAGGGGTTGCATCGCATTTTCAAGGAAGCGGGAGCGGAGTGGCGGGAGGCGGGTTGTTCCATGTGCATCGCGATGAACGGGGATCAGCTTGAATCCGGACAGTATGCGGTCTCGACCAGCAATCGTAACTTCGAAGGGCGGCAGGGAAAAGGGGGGAGAACGTTTCTTGCCTCCCCGCTCACCGCTGCGGCTGCAGCCCTGACCGGGAAGATCACCGATGTCCGCACATTACTTACACGCTGAGGGAAGAGCATGTCTCTTGTTCCATCGTTCCACTCGATCGTGGCACCGCTCCTGGTGAATGACATCGATACCGATCAGATCATCCCTGCCCGCTTTCTCAAGGCGACGGATAAGGTGGGGATGGGGGATCACCTGTTTGCGGATTGGCGTTATCGCCCGGACGGCTCGCCACAACCGGACTTCGTCCTGAACAACCCCCTGTATCGGAATGCACTCATCCTTCTTGCAGGTGATAATTTTGGATGCGGCTCTTCACGGGAACATGCTCCCTGGGCCTTGTGCGGTTTCGGTTTCCGCGCGATTATTAGTACCTCCTTCGCCGATATTTTCAAGAGCAACTCGCTCAGGAACGGTCTTCTGCCGGTCGAGGTTTCCCCGGAAACGCACGGTCACCTGGCGCAGCTTGTCGAAGCGGAACCGGAGGCGCAGGTCACAATCGACCTCGAAAGTCAGACACTCACCGGCCCGGACGGGACACGGGTCACTTTCCCGATCGATAGTTTTTCCAAATACTGTCTGATCCATGGGGTCGACGAGCTCGGGTACTTGCTCCGTTTTGAAGGGGCCATCAATAATTTTGAATCGACACACATATAAAGAGAAGTCATCATGGTGAACGAACAAAAAACAGCAAAAGAAGTGGAATCCGATCGCCAGCACCATATCGATCGCTCTATTGTGATCCTGGGTGCCGGCAATATGGGAAGCGCCCTGATGAAGGGAATTATCAACGCCAACCTGACTCCAACGGCGAAGATTACCGCGTGTGGCGTGCACCTGGACAAACTGCAAAGGCTTTCGGCTCAATGGCGTGTCAACCATACGCTCAATCTCGTCGAGGCCGTGGAGGCAGCGGAGATCGTCCTCCTTTGCGTGAAACCGCAAACACTTCCCAAAGTGCTGGCCCAGGTCCGGCAGGCCGTTCGAAAAGATCAGCTTCTCATTTCGATTGTAGCCGGAGTAAAAATTGCTTTTATTCAAAACGCCATTGGACAGCAAGTTGCCATTGTCCGATCCATGCCGAACATCGCTTCGACGGTCGATGAAGGAGCGGCCGCCGTGGCGTTCGGTGAGTTTGTTTCGGAGGAGCAACAGCGCATTGCCGTCTCCATTTTTGAAGCGGTCGGGGAGGTGGTGGTTGTCGCTGAAGAACAACTTGATGCCGTAACGGGATTGAGTGGAAGCGGCCCGGCGTATATCTACATGGTCATCGAAGCGCTGATCGACGGGGGGGTAAAGATGGGACTGTCACGGGAGATTGCGACGAAGCTCGCCATCCAGACAGTCCTTGGCTCGGCGAAACTCGTGAAGGAGTCCGGTCTCCATCCGGCCATTCTTCGGGACCAGGTGACCACGCCCGGCGGAACTGCCATCAATGCCATTCACGAGTTGGAATCTCACGGCCTCCGATCCATGCTCATCAACGCTGTTGCCACAGCGACGAGGAGATCAGAAGAATTGAGCAAGATCATCAGCAAGTCGTAATTTCAGGAGACATCGCACATTCAGGTCGGCAAGAGAGCCGACTTGTTTGTTTCTCAAAGGAAATCCATGGAATTCCAAATTGCGGTCCTTCCGGGAGATGGAATCGGTCCGGAGGTGGTTCAGGAGGCTCTCAAGATACTTCGGAGGCTGGGCGTGAAGTTCGGCCACCAGTTCCATGTCCGTGAAGGACTTGCGGGAGGAGCCGCGTTGGATGCAGTGGGCGAACCGTTGCCGGCGGATACCCTGAAGCTTTGTAAGAGTTCCGATGCCGTTCTTCTGGGAGCGGTTGGGGGACCGAAGTGGGACAATAATCCTCCACCGCGGAAGCCCGAAAAAGCACTCCTGGGATTGCGCAAGGAATTGGGGTTGTATGCGAATCTCCGCCCGGCGAAAATGTATGCCTCTCTTCTTGATGCTTCATCGTTGAAAAGGGAGATCGTCCGGGATGTCGATCTCCTTGTCGTGCGGGAACTGACGGGGGGGCTTTATTTCGGCGAGCCGCGCGGCATCGAAGAGTCTGATGGGGAGGAAGTCGGTGTGAACACGCTCCGGTATTCGGCATCGGAGATAGAACGGATCGCAGTGGTGGCGTTTGAAGCCGCGCAGAAGAGGAAGAAAAACGTCTGCTCGGTGGACAAGGCCAATATTCTGGAAACATCACAGCTCTGGCGCAAGGTCGTCTCCAGTGTCGGGAAGCGTTACCCCGATGTCCACCTCCATCATATGTATGTCGATAACTGTTCCATGCAGCTTATCCGCAGTCCGGGACAGTTTGATGTCATTCTCACCGAGAACCTTTTTGGCGACATTCTCAGCGATGAGGCGGCCATGCTGACCGGTTCCATCGGGATGCTCCCCTCGGCCAGCCTGGGGGGCAAGGTAGCCCTCTACGAGCCAGTTCACGGTTCGGCGCCGGATATCGCCAATCAGGGCAAGGCCAACCCGATCGCCACCATCGCCTCCGTGGGTATGATGCTTCGTTATTCCTTTCACCTTCAGGACGAAGCCGATGCCATCGAAAAGGCGATTGAGAAGGTCCTTGCCGTGGGTTACCGAACTGCCGATCTCCTGCAATCACAAGCATCACAGACCCTTCTGAAGACCTCTGCCATGGGAGATCATCTGGCCGAGGCTCTCTAACTTGTTTGGATCCAGTATCTTCTTGTCCCTCCACCCCTCCTCAAGAATTTAGCAATTGACTTTGGACCATTTTTCGGCTACATTTATAAGCTTTTAAACAACAAAAATTGCCGCTTCGGCGGATATTGGAGGTTAGAGAGTGGAAACATCGCCCAAAACAAAATTCTTCAAACCGGAAGAGGTCGACCAAAAGTGGTTTCTGGTTGATGTCAGCGGGAAAACCCTCGGCCGTGTTGCTTCGCGGATCGCCCATATCATACGGGGCAAGCACAAGGCGACCTTCACACCCAACCACGATCTCGGCGATTTCGTCGTCGTGATCAATGCAGAAAAGGTCGTCGTGACGGGAAACCGGGTGGAGATGAAGGAATACTTTCACAATACGATGTACCCGGGTGGGGGAAGGTACGAATCGTTCAAGAAGAAGATCGACCGGAGGCCCACAGACGTCATTGAATACGCGGTGCGCGGAATGCTTCCGAAGAACCGCCTCGGTCGCCAGATGATCAAGAAGTTGAAAGTGTACGCCGGCGGAGAGCACCCCCATTCGGCACAACAACCAGAAATGTTATCGCTCTAATTTCGTAAAGGAACAGCATGGCTCTACCAGCACTGATTACGGTCGGACGACGGAAAACCGCCGTAGCCCGCGTCAAGTTGACCGAGGGTTCAGGGAAGGTCACCATTAACAACAAGGATCTGGAGGCATATTTCCCGATCAGCGTCCTGCGCGAGGAAGTCCTCAAGCCCTTCGAAGCGACCTCGACAAAAGGGCGTTATGACGCGAAGGTACGAGTCCATGGTGGAGGCCCGACGGGCCAGGCCGGGGCCATCAGGCTGTCGATTGCCCGTTCTCTTGTGGCGCTCGATGAGGACTCCCGTCAAAACCTGCGCAATGCAGGTTTGCTGACGCGCGATCCGAGAATGGTTGAACGGAAGAAATACGGACAGAAGAAAGCGCGCAAGCGGTTCCAGTTCTCGAAGCGGTAAACAACGGTTCCATTCACTGCATCAATCAATCATACCTTCCGATCTGAACGGGAGTGTTCCGGTGGTTTCGAACCGCCGGGATCCGGGATGAGATGACGAAGGTAGAAGAATAACTCAAAGGAGTCTTCATGCCACGTGTAGAATTAGATGCGCTGCTGCAGTCCGGTGCCCATTTCGGGCACATTACCCGCCGTTGGAATCCCAAGATGAAGCCCTACATTTTCATGGAGCGGAACGGGATTCACATCATCGACCTCAAAAAGACGCAAGAGATGCTCGAGTCGACCTGCAACGCGATAGCCAATATCGTTTCGCAGGGACGAAGGCCCCTCTTTGTTGCAACGAAGCAGCAGGCGAAGGAAGTCGTGCGGGAGGAAGCGACCCGTTGCGGGGCTTTTTATGTCACCGAACGATGGCTGGGGGGTATGCTCACCAACTTCACGACGATTCGCAAGAGCGTCAAACGGCTGACGAACATCGAGAAGATGGAAACCGACGGGACATTCGAAAAAATCACGAAGAAGGAACGTTTGTTCCTCGACCGTGAACGGGAAAAATTACAGAAGGTCCTGATGGGTGTGGTTGAGATGTCGAGACTGCCCGGATTGATCTTTGTGGTTGATACCAAGAAGGAAGCGATTGCGGTCAAGGAAGCCCGCCGGCTCGGCATTCCTGTTGCCGCGATTGTCGATACGAATACAGATCCGGAGCTGATCGATTACCCTGTTCCGGCGAACGATGACGCCCTGAAGGCCGTGCAGCTCATCACGCGGACCATTGCCGATGCAGTGCTGGAAGGAAATCAGCGGGCAGCGTCGGTGCGGGCTGAGCAGGCAATGATGGAAGGGGCTGAAAAGAAAGAAGAAGCGGAAAAACCTCGCGTAGAGGAAAGACGACAGTAAAGGAGGCAGTACGAAGGTTATGGCAGTAATTTCAAGTGAACTGGTAAAGCAGCTCCGCGATAAAACCGGTGCTGGGATGATGGACTGCAAACGTGCCCTTGAGGAGACGAAAGGGGACATGGAGGCGGCGATTGATTACCTTCGCAAGAAGGGGGCCGCGACGGCTGCAAAACGGGCAGACCGCGAAACGAATCAGGGAGTGGTCGAGGCCTACATCCACGCAGGGGGAAGAATCGGATCCATGGTGGAACTGAATTGTGAAACCGATTTCGTCGCGAAGACGCCCGAGTTCAAGGCCCTCGCTCATGACATCGCGATGCAAATTGCAGCGATGACGCCCCTCTACATTCGGAAGGAAGACGTTCCGCAGGATGTCCTGGCGAAGGAAATCGATATCTATAAGCAGCACGCGGTCAACGAGGGGAAGCCGGCACACATAGCGGAGAAGATTGCCCAAGGCCGCCTTGAGAAGTACTACCAGGAGGTCTGTTTGATGGAGCAAAGCTTCATCAAGGACTCCGGGAAAACGATCCAGGACCTCATCGATGAAGCCACTGGCAAGGTAGGTGAGAAGGTCGGCATCCGCCGGTTCCACCGCTACCATCTCGGCGAGTACCCGAATAATTTCTGAACATTTGTCTCATCCCGAAGTGATTCGGGATTTTTTTCATCCTCACGACAGGTTGCATGGCCAAACCACAGTACAAGCGTATCCTCCTGAAGCTCAGCGGTGAATCGTTGATGGGGGATAAAGAATACGGCATCGACGACAAGGTCCTCAAGCTGTACGCAGCGGAGATCAAGGCGGTCCAGGAGGTGGGGGTTGAGGTCGGAATTGTGATCGGTGGCGGGAATATCTATCGCGGGGTTGAAAAATCCTCTGACGGGATCGACAAGGTGACGGGCGACCATATGGGCATGCTCGCCACCGTGATCAACGCGCTCGCCCTCCAAAGCGCCCTCGAGCACCAGGGCGTCTTCACGCGATGCCTGTCGGCAATCGACATGGAGAAGATCGCCGAATCGTTCATCCGCCGCCGCGCGATCCGGCACCTGGAAAAGGGGAGGATCGTGATCTTTGCAGCAGGGACGGGCAATCCTTATTTTACGACCGACACGGCCGCAGTGTTGCGGGCGATCGAAATTGAAGCTGATCTCATTTTGAAGGGGACCAGGGTCGACGGCGTCTACGACAGCGATCCGGAGAAAAATGCCGCGGCGATTCGTTTCCCGGAGATTACCTACGCCGATGTCCTCAAGAACGACCTGCGGGTGATGGACCTGACCGCTATAACGCTTTCCAAGGAAAACAATCTGCCACTCGTGGTGTTTAACATGAACGTCCCGGGAAACCTGAAGCGCATCATCATGGGAGACCCGGTGGGCTCCAAAGTCGTTACCAAGCTGGAAATCAAAGCTCCTGAACTCCATGCATAACATTTCATCAATTGCGAGGTGAATGGTCATGGTGAAAGACATTCTAAAAAACGCGGAAGACCGGATGAAGAAGGCGGTGGAGGTTGTGCGCGATGAACTGGCCAAAATTCGAACGGGAAAAGCGACCACCGTACTGCTGGATGGTGTGAAGGTTGACTACTACGGTTCCATGGTACCCCTCAGCCAGACGGCGAACGTCAGCACTCCCGACGTCCACACGATCTCCGTTCAGCCGTGGGAAAAGGGGATGATCGGAGCGATTGAAAAGGCGATCCTGACCGCGAATCTCGGCCTCAATCCTGTGAACGACGGAAACGTCGTCCGTGTGCCCATCCCGCCACTCAACGAGGAGCGCCGGCGCGAGCTGGTCAAGCTGGTGAAGAAGTTCGGAGAGGACGGAAAAATCGCTGTCCGGAATGTACGTCGCGACGCGATCGAGCATTTGAAGAAGTCCGAGAAGCAGGAACATTTCTCCGAGGACGAGCGGAAACGTGGTGAGGATGAGGCGCAGAAACTGACCGACAAACACATCAAAGACATCGACCACCTCCTCGTGATGAAGGAAAAGGAAATCATGGAGGTGTAGCGACTCGGCTGCAACAAGAAATGGAAAACATGCAAAAACCCGGCTCATCGCCGGGTTTTGTTTTTTCCTCTTCTCAATCCTGCTCGCCCCCCCCGTCAGATGCCCGGGCTAGTGTGCCTCGAGCCAGTTGTTCCCAACGCCGATTTCCACTTCGAGCGGTACATCAAGTTTCAACGCCTCCTGCATGTGTTTCTTGACGAGTGTCCTGATCGTCGATTCCTCCCCTTTCGCCAGTTCGAAGACAAGCTCATCATGCACCTGGAGAAGCATGCGTGTCTGCAGGTCTTTCGAGCGAATGGCCTTGTCAATCCGGATCATGGCCAGCTTGATCATGTCGGCAGCGGTCCCCTGGATGGGCATATTGATGGCCTGTCGCTCGGCGTTGGAGCGTATGTTCTGATTGCCGCTTCTCAGGTCGGGAAGGTACCGCCGTCTGCCCCGCATGGTTTCCACGTATCCGCGAACGCGTGCCGTCTCGATGGTGTCGTTGATGTAATGCTTGACCTTCGGGAAGCGTTCGAAGTACCGGGCGATGATCTCCTTCGCTTCGGCCTGACTGATTTCGAGCCGCGTCCCAAGTCCGAACGGGCCGATGCCGTACATGATCCCAAAATTCACCTCTTTGGCCTTGCGCCGCATGTCCCGCGTCACTTCCTTAAGAGGGACTCCGAAAACCTTTGACGCCGTGGTCGTGTGTACATCCTCCTGGTCCCGGAATGCCTGTGATAGTCCCTCATCCCCCGAGATATGGGCCATGACCCTCAACTCTATTTGGGAGTAGTCTGCGGAAAGGATCCGGTTGCCCTTCTTGCCGGGAATGAATCCCTTCCGGATGGATCTGCCGATCTCCGTCCGAATCGGAATATTCTGCAGGTTGGGGTCGCTGCTGGACAGCCTTCCCGTCGCGGCAATCGTCTGGTTGTAGGAGGTATGGACGCGTCCTGTCCTGGGGTTTATGAGTGCAGGAAGGGCGTCGACGTAGGTTGACTTCAATTTTGAGAGTTGCCGGTACTCGAGCAGATGCTCCACGATCTCGTGTTCGTTGCGTAGCTCCTCCAGCACGCTGACATCCGTGGAAAATCCCGTCTTTGTTTTCTTCACGGTTCGCAACCCGAGTTTATTAAAGAGCACCTCCCCGAGTTGCTGCGTCGAGTTGATATTGAATGGCCCGCCGGCAATTTTGTGAATGTCTTTCGTCAGGTTCGCCAGTTGCCCCTCCATCACGCCGGACATCTTCCGCAGGTAGTCCACATCGATCGCGATGCCTGCTTCTTCCATGCGCGCGAGGACCGGAACCAGAGGAAACTCCATATCCTCGCAGAGTTTTGTCATGGAAGCAGATTTCAGCTTCCGACGGAACTCGTCGTAAAGGCGAAACGTGATATCGGAGTCCTCACAGGAGTAATCCGAAAGAGCTTCGAGGGGAACTTCCCGGATCCCCTTCTGGTCCTTCCCGGTCCCGGTGAGCTCTTTGTAGGAAACCATCTTATACCCAAGGTGCTCCCTTGCAGAGGCATCCAACCCGTGCCTGCCGTCGGCCCTCAACACATAGCTCGCAACCATGGTATCGACGACGGGTCCGGCAGTCTCTATCCCGTATTGGGAAAGGACAAGCATGTCGTACTTGATGTTATGACCGACCTTGGTGATCGTGGAGTTCTCGAGGATCGGTTTCAACGATTTGACGACGACATCCGGATCCAACCCCTGTTCGCTGGAATCGACCCTGGGACGGTCGCCGAACAAATCGCGCGACTCCGGGGCGGCGGGTGATTGAACCGCGATAAAGTAAGCCTCTCGCGGCTTCAGGGCAAGCGATACACCGACTAATTCCGATTGCAGGGCATTTGTGGAGGTTGTCTCCGTATCGAACACAAACTCGGAGACTTTTTTCAAACGGGAGACCAACTGCCTGAGTTCCTTCTCTTCCGTGATCAATGTGTACGTGTGCTTGT
>DKJQ01000017.1 GCA_002454845.1 Ignavibacteria bacterium UBA6688 | reverse complement strand
CGCTGACGCGTGCTTTAATAGTGCGCCTCCGGCGGATGGGGTCTGCTTTTGGATGCACTCGCAAGCCTAGTTAAAACAGACCTCATCCCGGTTTCGCGAAAAGTGGGCTTATTACCAGGAATCCAGACTCCGAAATGTCCAATCTGAATGAGCCCCAACCGTACATGAGCCCCTACCTTGCAGGAATAGGGTTGGGACTCGTATTGCTCGCGGCTTTTGTCATGATGGGGCGCGGGCTTGGAGCCTCCGGCGCGTTCACCTCGTTTGTCGCCGCCGGCGTGGAGACCGTCGCTCCCGTGCATGCCCGGAACAACGCCCTTTACACAGAATACCTCGGTAATCCCGGATCGAATCCGCTGAAGGATTGGCTTGTCTTCGAAATAATCGGTGTTGTGATAGGAGGATTGATCTCAGGGATGTTGGCGGGTCGTGTCAGGAAGGACGTTGAAAAAGGACCCCGCATTTCCATCAACAAGCGATTCCTTTTCGCATTTGTCGGGGGAGGCATCATGGGGATTGGGTCAAAACTCGCACGGGGCTGCACGAGCGGACAGGCCTTGACGGGGGGAGCCATGCTGAGCGTCGGAAGTTGGGCCTTTATGATCGCGGTTTTTGTAAGCGCTTACGCCGTTGCCTATTTGTTTCGGAGGCAATGGACATGAATGCTCCGTTTTACAGATTTGGATTCTTCGGTGAGGATGCAAGCCTTCTTGTTGCGCTCTTCATCGGCATCGGGTTCGGTTTCTTTCTTGAGCGGGCGGGATTCGGTAGTGCGAAAAAGCTCGCTGCCCAATTCTACTTCACCGACCTCAGAGTCTTCAAAGTGATGTTCGTTGCCATCATCACCGCGATGCTGGGAACCTTCTGGCTTTCGTGGCTCGGCCTTCTGGACTATTCTCAGGTGACCATCCCCGCCACCTATCTTGTTCCTCAGGTCGTGGGGGGATTGGTTTTCGGGGTTGGGTTTGTCATGGGAGGATATTGTCCGGGAACGTGCTGCGTTGCTGCGGCGACGGGGCGGCTCGACGGCTTTGTGCATCTCTTTGGAATGGTCTCCGGCATCCTTCTCTTCGGCGAGCTTTTTTCCTACCTCGAAGGATTCTATACTTCCACACCGATGGGGCGCTTCACGTTGCCCGATCTTTTTCAGCTCCCGTTCGGACTAACCGTCTTCCTCATCGTTCTCCTCGCCCTGGCCGGATTTGCCGCAGCAGAGCGACTGGAGAAAAACTTTGCCCCTTCCGAGGAAGCCTCTTCATGATCTCAAAATTCAGGTCATGGAGCCTCAACCAACAGCTTGCCCTGCTTGCTGGCTTGTTGGGTCTGCTGGCCCTTGTTGCCGGAAGTCCTATTCGCGACCAAAAGGTGACCATCGACTTGAAGGAGCTTGCGCGGGCCATCGAGTCAGAAGATGATCACGTCAGTGCCGACCAACTCGCAGAATGGATCATGCTCAAATCTCAATTGAGAGTGATTGATTTGCGGGATTCCGTCTCCTATGCATCCTACCATATCCCGACTGCCGAGCTTCTTTCCATGGAGCAACTATTGGAAGAGAGGGGTTCGGAGGACGAGATGCTGTTGCTTTATTCTGAGGGAGGGATTCATGCTGCGCAGGCATGGATGCTGATGAAGGCGAAGGGAGAGGCGAATGTTTATACTTTGAAAGGGGGACTCACAGCCTGGAAGGAAGATGTCCTTTTCCGCGCACTCTCCGAACTTGCTTCCCCCGAAGAGCGCGTTCTGTTTGCCAAGCGCAAAGCCCTGAGTGAATATTTTGGGATCAAGCATCCGGGAGCGCAACACGACACCACCGTCGCCGCACGCCGCAAGCCTCGCCCGACGCCCCCAGTTAAAGTTGAGGCGGAGCGGGAGAAAACGCGGGATGGATGTTAGTTGTAGGTCGGGTCTCCAGACCGCCGGAGGCCTATCACTGAATCACGCGAAGCGTGATTCCATTTGGGATCTCCGACAGTCAAGTTCAGCGACCTTTTTGGAAGGCCTCAAGGGCAAGCTTCCATCCAGCCCACAATGGTATACGAACCCCGCTCCATGTCTCTGCAATCATTTTCCCTCTTTCGGGAGACTCCTCAACCCGCCGAACTTGTAACTTCCAATTTAATAAGTTACATTCGCCAGCATCAACGGCGGGCTCGCACCTCATACGACCGGCAGGTGCTTATCGAAACTCTCTCTCATACCTCCACAACCTCATTCAGGAGCAATGCATGGAAACAATTCAGTTGCTTATTATCCCGTATTTCTCGCTGAACATCGCAGCCTTCTGCCTGGGGATGATTTTCTATTGGACGGTTGAGAATTTCCAGCCAACGGGCCAGCAGCCACGGAAGGTCGAAAATGCGTTTGTGGTGATGGCATTCTGCGTATTTTTCACACCTCTCGGGGCGTACATCGCATCGCTCGTTGCCAAATCAAAGGGGTCCCGGCCAGGGGTTGTATCAGCCTGATTCTGTTTCCAATCCAGGGAGCAGGAGAAGTTGGCTTCGTTGTTCTAAAACAGAGAGGCAAACATGACCGCACTCTTCGCACCCCTCTTCCAGCAGTTTGCAGGACTGGATCATCCGATCAGATATTCCTTGCTCCTGTTTATTACAATTCTCGGAGCCCTTCACCTCGTGAATGACTTTTCGATATTCGTTTTCAACACAGAGTTTTTGGAACTGGCAAGGCTGTTGATGTGGTCGGTCCTGCTCTCCGTGCTGATCTTCATCTCGCACTATTTCAGGCAGAAGAAGTTGAGACAGGCATCTGCGTAAGCCACTGCTTCCTATCCATCTGAAGCGAATGGCATTGTCCAGGCCATCTGTAACGCACTCACTTTACCCTTGGAGGACATTCACACGACGCTCAAGGAGCAAAAGAAATGTTTGAAGCTGCAAAATCTGAAAAAGCAACTTTAGATGACGTAATCAACGAAGCAAAGAAATATTTGAAATCTAAAGATACTAGCAATGAACATGTAAAAGAACAATTGTCTAAAATCCGGAAGCGGCCATTCTAAAAGTTGGAGTGCTTGAGGCGGGATGCAGGCAAGGTCTCACGGGCTACCAAGTACAATCTAATCCCATAAACGGGAAGAAAGGAAAGGTGTCTATGGGAAAAACACGCACGAACGAGAGAGGAAAAAATCTCAACTTCACTCCC
>DKJQ01000122.1 GCA_002454845.1 Ignavibacteria bacterium UBA6688 | reverse complement strand
ATCGCCCACCCCGACTGCATGATGCCAATCGCTTTTCCCCGGTGTTCGGGGGGCCACGTTTCGGAGACAAGGACCGATCCTGCAGACCACTCACCCCCCATACCGATCCCAACCAACCCTCGCCACAACACAAGCTCGGCAACCGTTCCAGCTGTGGCTGTCAGAGCTGTAAAGGTCGAATAGAGCAGGATGGAATACATCAAAGCCTTCGCTCTCCCGATTCTGTCGGCCAGGACGCCGAACATGATCCCCCCAAAGGCTGAAGCAACCAGCGTGACCGAGGCTAAGGCTCCTGCTTCGGCAGAAGTGAGTCCAAACTCCCGCTGAATGGCCCCCAGGGCAAAGGCATAGAGCATGACGTCCATTGCGTCCAGCATCCAGCCCAGTTGGGCCGCAACAAGAGATTTCCACTGCCTGGAGTTGATGGAACGATACCAGGCTGCCCCGGATTGACTCATAAAGGCTTAAGAGAGGTTGAGGAAATAAGCAGCTCCAGGTCATTCAAGGATTGGAGGGCTTGATCCACGGTCACAAACTCGAACCGGATCTCATCCCGGGGCCGAAGCTGTCCAAGGCGATGCAGGTCGGCTGAGATCACGTTGGCAATTTTTGGATAACCGCCGGTGGTCTGGTGCTCGACGAACAGAATGATCGGTTCTCCGTCATGCGAAATTTGAACCGCTCCCAACGGGACCCCCTCAGTAACCATATCTGTTGTCCGGGTTTTCTTTGTGAGGTGACCGGTAAGGCGAAGCCCCATGCGATTTGAATCTTCCGATACGCGGTAGGGGGAGGAAGAAAAAGCATGGATCGCTTCATCAGAAAACAATTCCGCCTGAGGACCCCGCGTCACCCTCATCGTGTCTCTTTTCAGTACCTGGATGACTGCGCCGCCGTCGAGTGCATGGTGCCTGAATGCATCAGGCTGGTTTTCGTGAACGGTAAATTGATCTCCTGCTTGTAGGCTCCGCCCGTTTAAGCCGCCTACTTGTGTCATGAGGTGGGTGGAGAGGCTTCCAAGAACAAGGGGAACGTCCAGAGCTCCCTGGATGCAAAGGTAGCATCGCGCACCGTTTTTGGTTGCACCACATTGAAGAATTTCTCCCTTTCGTACGGCGAACGACCTCCAGACAAGGACCGGACTGCCGTTAAGGGTTGCACCAAAATCTGATCCGGTCAGTGCGACAACAGAATCTTCGGAAAACTCGAACATCCCTCCGACAAGCGTCATCTCCAGCGCTGCCGCTCCCTGAGGGTTACCAACCAGCAGGTTGCCAAGACGCAGCGACACAGGGTCAGCCGCGCCCGAAGGGGAGATGCCCAGATGGGTATACCGGGGCCGACCGAGGTCTTGCACGGTCGTTTGAAATCCCGGCGAGAGTATACGGAGAGTGCTCATGGAAATCGGGAGGCCGGAAGCGAGGTGCCCAAAACCTTTCCGACCCTGGTCTTTATCCGACGCTAAAGTCTCTTGAGATTTTGAAATTCATCGATGTTAATCGCTTTAAACCGGACAAGATCACCCATGCACAATAATGTCGGCTCAGCCTCTTCGGGTCGAAAAAGCCTCAAGGGTGTTCGGCCGATAATGCGCCAGCCGCCGGGAGATGCGACCGGATAGATTCCAGTTTGGCGCCCTCCGATGGCAACGCTGCAGGCGGGGACGACCCGGCGTGGAGTTCCCAGTCTGGGTATGGCAAGTTCTTTCGGCATGTCCCCCATATACGGAAACCCCGGGGAGAATCCAAGAAAATAGACCAGGTATTCGGTCGAAGAATGGCGTCGCACAACCTCGTCGGTGGTGACGTGGTTATGGAGAGCGACGTCGTCAAGATCGGGGCCCAGTTTTCCGCCATAGCAAACGGGTATTTCAATTCTTCGGGGTTCCGGAACCCGAACGGAATCGATTTGTTGCACAAGGTCCCGGATGCCTGCCTCGAATTCAGGAGGAGGGTTCTCCCTTGGGTTGAAGGAGACAAGCACCGAGCTGTACGCCGGGTGGATCGCGTGGATTCCGGGAATTGGTTGGGATTCCAAAAGTGCGACAAGGCGTCGGACATCAAGATGATGCCGACGGGAAATTCCCGCCCCGAATGTAACAAGAAGCGAACGGTCGCTGGCAAGCTGGAAACGCGGGTACCAAAGTTCTTTGGAGAGCATGGGGGGAGGTTAACCAATTTTGACGGATGAATCAACCACGGGGAAAAGACGGAGGTTGGGGATTTCCCGGCGCCGTGACTCCAAAATCAGAATGATCCGGACAGCAAGGAAAACACATCCCGGATCTGGACAGATTTCAGAGACGCCGGAGGTAGTGGGCTTCTTCCGATTTCTGCGGAGTGGGGCATTTTGCAGGGAGTCATATCGACCGGGGATAGATTCCCCCCCGACTGCCTGACGCAGTCAGGCGGGCGGGCCGATAAAAACATTCGGCCCTGCCCGCCAAAGGGCGGTTCGGCCCGCAGGCGGGAATGACGTTCTCTCTTTCTTTGTCATGTCCGCGGATTTTTCAGCAGGCATCCAAAATGCTCCAGTACCACGCCGGAGACGTGGTTGACTCTCCCTCCATTTGTCCGTACATTCATGCCCGAAATCAAAGCGGGTGAGGCCCCAGAGGCCACTCCCGCTTTTGTTTCGATAGCTCTCCCCGCCCACTCTCTCCACATACCTGATTCGGCCCCACGGGAGACGAAAAGCCCTGACGGCGGGTAAAAAGCGAGGAACACAGATGACGAACAGCATACAAAGAGGTTGTTAGAGTATGAGCGAAACACCCCAGACAAAAGCGACTCCAACCATTGAAACGGTCGACACCATTCCCACAACGCTGCCTGTTTTGCCGTTGCGCGATGTCGTGATCTATCCATACATGATCTTCCCCGTGCTGGTGGGAAGAGAAAGCTCCCTTCGTGCAGCCAACGAGGCGTTGGAGCGGGGGAAGAACATCTTCCTTGTTGCCCAGAAGAACGCCGCCATCGACGAGCCGACAGCGGATGATGTCTATCAACATGGCACGGTGGCCAAGATCATCCAGATGCTGAAACTTCCCAACGGGCTGATGAAGATCCTGGTCGACGGGATCGTACAGGCGTCCGTCCGGAAATTCATCCCCAATCCCCACTTTCTTGAAGCAGAAATCATCATAAATAAAACGGAAGCCAGCCAGGGCCATGAAGTGGACGCCCTGGTCCGGCATACGTCGACGCTCTTCGGGGAGTACGTCAAGCTGAGCCGTAATGTGCCACCGGAAGTGGTCATGGCGTTCGAGGGGATCAAGGAACCGCAGCGCAGGCTCTATTATATGGCCTCGAACCTCGTTCAGAGCGTCGAAGTGAAACAGCGCGTCCTGCAAATCCAGGCCCCGCGGGACCAATTTTACGAACTCTCAAAGATTCTCA
The DNA here is from genome assembly GCA_002454845.1 of Ignavibacteria bacterium UBA6688. Classification (GTDB taxonomy): domain Bacteria; phylum Bacteroidota; class Ignavibacteria; order UBA10030; family UBA10030; genus UBA6688. Next base: position 1,788 of record DKJQ01000122.1, on the reverse strand, counting down.
CCACGGAGATCGATATCCTGAAGATCGAGCGGGAGATCGACACCAAGGTGCAGGACAATATTCAGAAGTCGCAACGAAAGTTTTTTATCCAGGAGCAAATCCGTATCCTGCAGGATGAGCTTGGCGAGGATGAAGCCTCACCGGAACTGGCCAAGCTGAAGGAGGAGATCAAGAAGGCGAAGATGCCAAAGGAGGCGATGGAGAAGGCGATGGAGGAGTTTAACAAGCTGAAGAAAACTTCGCCGATGTCTCCCGAGTTCACCGTTACCAGAAATTATCTCGACTGGATCGTCAACGTTCCATGGAGCAAACGGACGAAGGACGACCTTAAAGTTCAACATGTGAAAAAAATTCTGGACGAAGACCATTTTGGTCTCGAGAAACCAAAAGAGCGCATTCTCGAACATATCGCCGTTCTGAATCTTGTCAAAGAGATGAAGGGGCAGATCCTTTGTTTCGTTGGTCCCCCGGGTGTGGGCAAGACGTCACTGGCGAAATCGATCGCGCGGGCGCTCGGAAGAAAATTTGTCCGGATCTCCCTGGGCGGGATGCGTGATGAAGCGGAGATCCGTGGTCATCGTCGCACCTATATCGGGTCCATGCCGGGCAAGATCATCCAATCCATGAAGCGGGCCGGCGTCGTCAATCCGGTCCTGTTGATGGATGAAGTGGATAAAATGAGCATGGATTTCCGTGGCGACCCCTCTGCGGCGCTGCTCGAAGTGCTCGACCCCGAACAGAACAACACATTCAGTGACCATTATCTCGATGTGGACTACGATCTCTCGAAGGTTATGTTTATCACCACCGCGAACGTGCGGTATGCGATCCCGCTCCCGCTGCAGGACCGGATGGAAATCATCGAGCTTTCCGGGTACCTCGATCATGACAAACGGGAAATAGCTAAACGGCATATCATCCCAAAACAATTGGCGGAGCATGGACTGGAGGAGAAGAAGATTGTCTTTGCAGACAAAGGGATCGATCGTGTTATCAACGAGTACACGCGCGAAGCCGGCGTCCGCAACCTGGAACGTGAAATCGCTTCCATTTGCCGGAAGTCGGCAAAAGAGATCGTGCTGAACACGCAGAAGAATGGATCCCGGAAGAAGCCCACGGTGGGAATTGTCATTGATGAGAAGAAAGTCGAACAGTACCTCGGCGTGCCGAAGTTTCGCCGCAAGCCGGCCGAGCGGACCCCGCGTGTCGGTTCGGTGACCGGGTTGGCATGGACGAGCGTCGGAGGGGAGATCCTCGATGTTGACGTCACGATCATGAAGGGGGCCCAACGACTTACGCTGACCGGCCAACTCGGAGAGGTGATGAAAGAATCAGCCCAGGCGGCTCTCAGTTACATCCGTTCCAACGCGAAGAAATTCCGGATCGATCCCGATTTCACCAAAGGGAAGGAGATCCACATCCATCTGCCGGAAGGAGCCATTCCCAAGGACGGTCCCTCCGCGGGCGTTACCATGGCCATGGCGATCATCTCAGCCGCCAGCAACACGCCGGCCCGCAACGATGTCGCGATGACAGGGGAGATCACCCTGCGTGGCAGCGTTCTCCCTATTGGCGGACTGAACGAAAAATTGCTTGCTGCCCAGCGAAGTGGCATCACCACGGTGATTATCCCGAAAGAAAACGTGAAGGATCTTGCGGAGATCCAGGAGAAGGTCAAAGAAGGGTTGAAGATCGTTCCGGTGGAGACGATCGAAGAAGCGGTGGGGATTGTGTTTCCGAAGGGTAGGGGTAAAGAGGGTAAAAAGGGTAAAAAGTAAAAAGTGAAAA
>DKJQ01000125.1:11730-15437 GCA_002454845.1 Ignavibacteria bacterium UBA6688 | reverse complement strand
TCCGCGGATTTCGCGGATTGACACGGATGACACAGATTCGAGCCAAGTAGTGAGAAAAGCCTTTCAACGACGGGAATCCAAATTGAGGGAATCGTTGTACCGTCGGTGATGAAAAGACACTTCTTTGATCACGGAACAAAAAGATCACTTCAATGTACGCATCCGCGCAATCCGCGTAAATCCGTGAAATCAGCGTAATCTGCGTTCATAGGCGGTATTGATCAGGTAGTCCTTCCCGAGCACTTTCAACGGGTCGTCGTCCGGTGTTCCAAATCCTGCATGCAGATGGCGGCGCCATCCCTCCGCATATCGGAACTTCTTCGACAGGCGCCCGAGCTCCCGCGCCATGTCCTCCATGGTTTGAAGATACGAATCGAATTTCTGGCTTGCTCCAAGCCAGTCACGCTGACTTTGGTGGGCCCCGAGCGCTTCTCTTTTTATAGATTGAACCGCTGAAGTATTGACGAACGCCCCGGAGAGCACCCGTTGCCGCAGGGGGTCGCGCAGGGTGTGAGGCATGCAATGGTACAAGGTTATATCATACTGTCCGGGACGACGCGCCGGGAGTGTGCGGAAATTCGGCATACCCCGTGCGAACACGGCCGAGACGACCAGCCGGCACGTGGCGGTGTGATCCTCCATGTAATCGACCGGCGGATGGGTCAGGACAACCGACGGCCGCACTTCCCGGATGATCGCGGCGAGGCGGCGGAGGGTTTTCACGTCGTACACAATTTCCAGGTCGTCGCAAAGAGGTTTGTGGAAATGCGCGCCGAGGATCTGCGCGGCCTGTCGGCTTTCCTGAAGACGGATCCGCCGGATTGCCACAGCGGTGTGTTTCGAACTTCCGCAACTGCCACTGGCGAGATTCATGGTATGAATCTCGTATCCCGCTCTCTTGAGGAGAATCAAGGTACCCGCCATCTGGAATTCAATATCGTCCGGATGCGCACCGATGGCGATGGCTGTTTTCTTTCTATTGATAGGATTCATTTGCCGTTTCCCCGTTGCTCTTTCTCTTTAAGCCCGTATCCAATTTGACAAATGCAGTCGCATTTGTCGTTATAGGCTTCCAGCTCCCTCTCCGTTTCTCCTCTGCTCCCGTGCTTCTTACTTCATTCATCTCACAATCTCGTCCATCACCCAACTCACTCTCGCGCCCGTCGCTCCGGTGCTTGGACTTTTCCCTCTTCCCAACAATTCATCAACGACAGTCTGTATCAACGGCTGATGCACATGGGGAGGGTGAGGGATGATGAACTCCTCAACCGTATCGCCCATTCGCAGGACAATGGGAGATTCCAGGAATGTCGGGTAGCGAATGCTCCCGCCCGATCCGATAATCTCCGTTTGATCGATTTGTTCGCCGGCAACGAAAGTCCATAAGGCCGTTCCCTGAACGTCGGACGTGAAGGAAAAGAGTGCAGCAACCGTGTCTTCCGCCTCGTACAGGTTTGCAAGCCGTACCGCTTTTCCCGAGACGGTTTCGATGGGTCCGAGGAAGTAATGGAGCAAATCGATCATATGGGGAGCGAGGTCGAAGAAATGTCCACCGCCGGAAATCGCCGGATTCACGCGCCATTGTTGTATCCCCCTGAGCTCGTCTTCCTTGGGGGGGTGATAAAGGCGCATGGTGACTGAGCGGATCTCCCCGATCGTTCCCTGGTCTATCAACGATTTCACTTTGAGGAATCTTGGCAGTGCCCTGCGGTAAAACGCGGTGAAGAGAGGAATCCGGGAAACTTCGCACGCTGCGATCATCGCTTCACATTCAGCGAAGTTGAGTCCCATCGGTTTCTCGACAAGGACTGCCTTCCCGGCCTTTGCCGCGGCGAGCGTATAGTCCTTGTGTGTGGAAGGGGGTGTCGCAATGTACACGGCATCGATATCGGGATTGTGAAGGAGCTCTTCGGCCCGATCGTACCAAGTCGGAACGTTGTGGCGACGCGCGTAATCGCGGGCCAACTCCCCGTTCCGGCGCATCACGGCGACAAGCTCGGAACCCTCGGCTTTCTGAAAACCGGGACCGCTCTTGACCTCCGTCACGTCTCCGCATCCGATGATTCCCCAGCGAATGTTCTTCATGGGCCTGGTTGAGGCTCGGTTAGTAAACAGTGAACCGTAAACCGTGAAAAGTGAATAGTGAAATGTAAAATGTAAAAGAAACTGTGCTACAACCCTTCTTGCGCAATCAGCCACGCCATTAACGCCATTGCTGCAGATCCGAGCGCAAGCTCGCGCTCGTTCACCTTGTCGATCGTGTCACTCTCTGAATGATGGTAATCGAAATACCGGTGCCCCTCGGGGACCAGCCCGATGCCGGGCACGCCTTTGCGCATCAAGGGTCCAATATCCGCTCCACCGCCGCCGCGCTGAATGCGGTCGATGCCGACGTTGCGGAAGAACGGTGCCCATGAAAGCACCTTTCCGTATGCCGGTTCAGAGACGCCGAACGCGCGCGGGGCAAATCCACCGGCATCCGATTCAATGGCGGCTATGTGTTTCTCCCCCGGACGCTCCTGCGCGGCATACGCTGTTCCGCCCCGAAGGCCGTTCTCTTCGTTCGCGAACATGACCGCGCGGATTGTCCGCTTTGGTTGGAGACCGAGGTGCTTCAGAATCCTCAATGCTTCGATCGCGTGCACGCATCCGGCTCCGTCATCGTGCGCGCCCTGCCCCTTGTCCCAACTGTCGAGATGTCCGCCAATGACGATAACTTCCTCCGGCTTCTCCGTCCCGCGCAACTCGCCGAGCACGTTGGCCGACTCGACATCGGGATGCGATTGTGCGGAGAGTTTAATCTGGAGAAGGATGTTCTTGCCTTCCTTCAAGAGAGCGCTCAGCCGTTCGGCCCCCACCGTGCTCACAGCGGCTGCCGGCACTTTGTTCACCGAATCGGCATAACCCATACCGCCGGTGTGGGGAACATCATCCAGCCGGGTTGTCATCGAACGAATAAGCGCCGCAACACCGCCGGCGTACGCCGCTTCCACCGCACCCCGTCCCCGCTGGTTGACGGCGCCGCCGTAACCTGCAAATGTGTGCATCAGCATCCGGTCCATCGGCCTGTTAAAAAAAACGATCTTTCCTTTCGTTGCCGCCCCCAGGGAGCGCAATTCTTCGAACGATTTCACCTCAACGACCCCGGCCGTCACCCCCTCCTTCGGTGTTGAGATCGAGCCGCCTAGTGCGGCGATCTTCACATTTTCACGCTTTCCGTCCGGATGAAGAATGAACGCCTCTTCCACGTTTCCCCGTACCCATTTAGGGACCATCACCGGCTCGAGCCTTACGTTTGCGAATCCGAGTCGCTCCATGGTAATTTTCGCCCACGCCACCGCTTTCGCATCGCCGGGGGAACCGCTGAGACGGTGTCCGACGTTCGTCACAAGGTCGTTCAGAAGGGTGTACGAGTGATTCGACCCAAGCGCTTCCCGCACGATCAACTGCGCGAGGGAGTCGTAGTTTGACGGAATGGGCGTTTGACCGAAGGCCAACGATGAGATGACTAGGAAAGCGGTGAGAAGAAGTAAGAAGCGGGAAAAATGCATATGGGATTTCCTTTCAGGCTCTACAATGAAATGTTTAGGATTCGTTATCGCTCTGCTTTTTGTTTTTTCCTCCCCTGACAAGGGGAGGTGTCCCATCACTTCTTTTGTGATGGGACGGAGGGGTCGGTTAAAGCAACATCACCATCAAGATTGTCG
>DKJQ01000125.1:0-11642 GCA_002454845.1 Ignavibacteria bacterium UBA6688 | reverse complement strand
AAGATTGTCGGTGTTGCTTTCCACCCCCTCGTCCCTTCGGGACACTCCCCCTCGGTGAGGGGGAGAAAAATCCCCTTTTCCGTCCGGTATAATCACTCTAAAAAACTTCAAAGAGCTTCAAAGCCATGATGAAAATCGCGACCGCAAGAGCCATCCGAATGATCTTTTCTCCCCCCTTGACGGACGCGTGTGCCGCCCACCATCCCCCTACGGCGCTCCCGGCACCAAGAATGATCCCGAGCAGCCAATCGACATTACCGGTCAAGGCATAGATGGCGAGGGCCGGAACCATGTAGATCATGACGATCGTGACCTTGTGCATGTTGACGTACACGAGGTTCATTCTCATCAGGTAATAGAGAGCAGCCATGAAAAGGAATCCCACGCTGACCTGAATAAATCCGCCGTAGAATCCGATGGCGAACATCGCCGGGTAGATCCATTTCTCCCTTTTCTTATCGGCCTCCGTCGGCTCGCCTACCTTTCCGGATTGCGGGAGGAGGATCGTGATGATGGTACCGATCATGACCACACCCAGGATGCGCTGAAACCAGGCGTCGCTGATCGTCACCCCCGCGATGGCACCAATGATCGCGCCCGGGAGCGCCCAGACGGTGAACTTCATGCTTTGCTTGAAGGCGTGTACCTCCAGCTTTCGAAACGAGGCGACGGCGAAAATGTTCTGGATCAGGATCGCGACGCGATTCGTCCCGTTAGCCAAACCGCTATCCAGTCCCATGAAAATCAAAGCCGGGAGCGCAAGCGTGGACCCGCCGCCGGCCATGACGTTGAGGAAGCCGGAGATCACCCCGACCGCGAAGAGGAGAAGATAATGGAGTGTCGATTCCAAGGGTTGGTTTGTTATAAGGCCTGGTTAATTTACCACGGATGGCACACGGATTGACACCGATGAATAATCTTCTATGGTACGCTTCTTCCTTAAAATTCTTCCTCTGTGGTGCTCTGTGCCTTCACTGTGTTTCTCTGTGTAATGTTTTTTTTTGAAATCACTACCTGATCACATCCCCCAATTCAACAAAACACAAATAGCCAAAGACGGCTAGTGAGACCACCAACAATCCGTTCATGAGCCACCCGTTCTTCAATTCCCCCACCCAATCCCTACGGTTGTTCATGATCAATGCGGTCCCGGCGAGGAACGGCATGAAGAACGCGCCGATGATGGCATACATTACCACCACCCAGACCGGCCGCCCGAACAGTAATAAAAGAAGCGGCGGGAAGGCAAGATACGCCAGGAACACTTTGTAATGAAGAGAAGAGTTGTCGAGAGGAAGTGGGGACTTTCCCCGCTTCTCCCGCCGGATAGAAGCAAAATCGGCGAACAGGTAAGGCACTCCCTGCCATACGCCAAGCATGGATGTGAACACGGCTCCCCAGAAGCCAATAAGGAATGTCCATTTGCCCGTCGTTCCAATCAACTCCCCAATCCGGTTTGCCACCTCGAGCGCCATCCTGTCACCGGTGACAAGTGTTGGACTCACCTCTGCCGCGACGATCATCATGGCGGCGGCAAAGAGTCCGGTGAACAGGTACGCCGTCCCTAAATCGATCCGCGTCGCTTCCACGTATTCCTTCCCCTTCCATCCCTTCTCACGAATCCAGTACCCATAACTCAGCAATGTCACGCTTCCACCTACTCCCCAGAGGATGCCGAGCAGAAATTTTGCCGAGCCGTCGGGAAGAGCCGGGACGACGAGGGCGGGGAGGATCTCCGACCACTCCGGGTCCACCATCCAGGCACATGCCAGAACCGTAACGAACATCATGCCGATGAAGATCTTCATCAGCGTTTCGAAGAAATTGTAGCGTCCAAAATAGACGAGGAGAAATGCGATCACGGAATGGATGGCCGCCCAGGCCGGGACGGAGAGCCCGTCGTACAACGCGTGTCCCGCCAACCCGCACGCCGATGCAAGTGCCGCGGCAACAATGAACGACCAGAGCACCAGGTAGACCATGAAATACCACGAGACGACCGGATGAAACTTCGACACCCATCCTTCCAGAATCGACGTGCCGGTTGCCAGTTGCCACCGCGAGACCCCTTCGTTCAGCGCAAACTTGATAAGAGCGCCGAAGATCGCCGCCCAGAGGATAACCGTGCCGTACTTCGCCCCCGCAACCGACGCGGCAACAAGGTCGCCAGCTCCAACACCGGTCGCTGCCACGGCAAAGCCCGGACCGAGAAGTTTGAGGTATTTAGCAATCATCCTGAAAAATCACATTGCGGCAACAAAGGACAAAGGTCACAAAGATTTTTCTCTTGTGTCATTTGTGTCTTCTTGTGGCAATAGAGTTCTTTGGGAGTGGGGGTAAGGGGATCAAATGAGGTCCACGATCGAACCGAAGTCCGGCTCAAAAAGGCGCTTGTACATGCGAACGGCGAATCCGTCCGTCATACCGGCAATGTGGTCGCAGATAAGCCGAAAACGATCCTGCTTCTTCTGTGTTGCACGGATCACCTTCTCCATGTCGGCGGGGAGGAGATTCATTTTCGAATTCGATTGCGTCACGTAGTTCTCCACCAGCGTTTCGAAGATCCGCCGCACCATCAATCCCCCTTTATGCTCGAGCTGGTGAAGCTGCGGCGAGAGGAATACCAGCTCGAAGGCCAGTTTTTTGTACAGTCCCGATTGCCGCTGAATCTCCGGGTCGATCTGCAGTTCGACCTTGTACCGGTTCGTCCTGGCGCTCATGAAGTTCTTTCGCTCGCCGAGACTGCACGCTTTGATGAAAGAGCCGATCGTCCTCGCGAACCGGCGCTCGATGTCGCCTGAATCGATGGCGCTGAGGATCTCGTCGATCCACTCCGCCTCCCGGCCCTTGAGATTATTCTCCACAGCCCATTGTCCGATCCGTTGTTTGCTCATGAAGCCCGCATGAATGCCGTCGACAAGGTCGTTGATCGAATAGGCCGCGTCATCCGACCAATCCATGATCTGGCATTCGATGCTGCGGAAAGCGTTCATGCCCGCGCCCGGTTTGAGCGCCGAAGGAACCGCCGCTTCGCCGAAGATGAAGGTCACATAGCGCTTCTGCTCATCGTAGAGAAAATGGTTCTCGGGATTTTTCAGCCGGCCGTAAAGCGACTTGTACTTCAACACGCCGTCGAGGAACGCACGGGTCGGGTTCATTCCCTTTCGTTCGCCGTTCGTGGAGAAGATGACTTCGGTGATGAGCCGGAGCGTCTGGGCGTTCCCCTCGAAACCGCCATGCGTTTTCATCAGGGCATTGAGGACCCGCTCGCCGGAATGACCGAACGGAGGATGGCCGAGATCGTGGGAAAGGCAGATTCCCTCCACGAGATCCGCGTCGATGTGGAAATCCCCGGCGAGGAGGGGAGAGTTCCTCCGGAGATAGGTGCAGATGGAACGACCGATCTGCGCCACTTCCAGTGAATGCGTCAGCCGGGTACGGTAGAAATCGTACTCGCCCGAGAGAAAGACCTGCGTCTTGGATTGCAGGCGGCGGAACGCCGCGGAATGGATGATGCGGTCGCGGTCGACCTCAAAAGGGGTGCGGTAATCATCGGTGCGCGTCCCCTCAAGGTATTCGAGGTCGAAGGCGGTGTAAAAGTTATTCGGTGCTGATGGCATGGCCGGTGGTTGAAGAGGATATAATCGACTCGCAAAAGCTAATGAATTTTGGTGTCGGCTTCAATGAAGGAGGAAAAAAAGGGGCGCGGGAGAAGGTGCCGCCGTGGATTCATGCCTCTCCGGCCTGATTTCCTCCAGGACTTGCAGGAATGTTCGATTAATCTTACATTCATCACCAGCAATCACGTGGTGAGGATCTCTTCCACCAAAGGGTGACAGGGTCATGAACCGAAAACTCCAACTCTACCTGATGAATGACACGTTCACCGTCAATAAGTTGGCGCAGTTCGCCGAGATTCCTTCAATCCTTATGAAGGGGGAAATGGTCTTCAGTATGCGGACGGATGAGGAACTCTGCATCATCTGTCCGGAGTTCATGGCGCCGAACAACGTTCAACAGGAGTTGGGGTGGCGTTGCATCAAGATCGAAGGGGAGTTTACGCTGGATGATGTGGGTGTGATGGTCTCGGTGCTCCAGCCGCTGGCGGAGGCGAACATCTCAATCCTCGCTACGAGTACTTTTAACACCGATTATGTTTTTGTAAGGGATGAACAACTCGTGCACGCGGTCCAGGCCTTGCAGAAGGCGGGGCATGAGTTCATCCACAAAGAGTAAAAAACCCTTCTACCCACGAATCCGCACGAGCACAAACATATTCTTAATGGATTTCTTTATGGTGTTTTAAGGATTCGCGTAGATGAGTGAAGATTCGTGGGCTGCTCTTTTCACTATGCAGAGCAGAATCCAAAACAGGTTCATAAATAGCTGAAACGACTCTCCTCGAACCGGTCATTCTTATTTTTCCATCCTTTCCCGTAAGGTTTCTGCCACATCATTCAGGCTGAGCCCCCTCTCCCGCAGCAATACGACCAGGTGGTATAACAAATCGGCGGACTCTTCCCTGACGGCCTTCGCGTCGTCCTGCAAGGAGGCGATCACCACTTCCACCGCTTCCTCACCCACTTTTTGCGCGATCTTCGCGGTTCCCTGCTGCAACAATGCCGCGGTGTACGATTGCTCCGGAAGCTGCCGCTGCCGGTCGCGCACAATGGCTTCGAGCCGGTCGAACACCGATTGCGTTGCGGCAATCCGGTCTTCACCAAAACATGAAAACGTCCCGGTATGGCATACCGGGCCGTGCGGAGTGGCCCTGATCAAAAGAGCGTCCCCATCGCAATCGATGGCCATGGAGACAACCTGAAGCGTGTTGCCGCTGGTTTCCCCCTTTTGCCAGAGGCGCTGTTTCGTGCGGCTCCAGAACACGACCGTGCCCTCCCGTTCCGTTTTCTCGATCGCCTCGCGATTCATGAATCCCACCATAAGCACCTGGAGGGAATCGTTGTCCTGGACGATCGCGGGAACCAGTCCGTTGAGTTTGCTGAAATTCAGTGTGTCGGTCATAGCCGTACCGGGATATTGTTGGCGCGCATGAAGCGCTTGATGTCGTTGATGGAAAGTTCATGGTAATGAAAAATACTTGCTGCGAGGACCGCGTCCGCGTTCCCTTCGGTAATGGCCAGAGCGAGATGCTCCGGCGTACCCGCTCCGCCGGAAGCGATGAGCGGCACGGGAACTTTCCCGGCAATGGTGCGCAGCAGTTCGAGGTCGTACCCCGCTTTCGTCCCGTCCGAATCCATCGAGGTCACCAGCAACTCGCCGGCGCCGCGCCGGACGGTTTCCTGTGCCCACGCCACTGCATCGAGTTTCGTCCGCTCCGCCCCCCCTTTGATCCTGACGCTCCAGCTCCCGTTCTCGCGCTTCGCATCGATCGCGGCGACAACGGATTGCGAGCCGACCGCCGCCGCGGCTTCGTTCAGGAAATCGGGCCGAAGCACGATGGCTGTGTTCAGAGATACCTTGTCGGCCCCGGCATCGAGCACGCGCAGGATATCCTCCACCGTGCTGATTCCGCCGCCGACGGTGAAGGGGATTTGGATTGCCCTGGCAACGCGTTCAACCACGGAGAGAAATGTTTTCCGTCCTTCCCGCGAAGCGCTGATATCGAGAAAGACAAGCTCATCCGCCCCTTCCTCCGAATACCGGGCGGCAAGTTCCAGGGGGTCGCCGGCGTCACGGAGGTTGAGGAACTTTGTCCCCTTCACCGTGCGGCCGTCCTGGACATCGAGGCATGGTATGATGCGCTTGGTCAGCATGGATTATGCTTGTGGTAGCTCTCTCTTCTCGTTACAAGTACTTTTTCAATTCCGCAAGAGTAATTCGCCCCTCGTACAAAGCCCTGCCGATGATGACGCCGGCACAGCCGACCTCCTTGACTGCGGCGATATCGCCGAGAGCGGAGACTCCACCCGAGGCAAGAAGTTCGATCTCCGGAAATGCCGTTTGAAGCTCCCGGTAGAGTCCGACGCCGGGACCGGTCAGCATCCCGTCACGCCCGACATCGGTACACAGGATGATCTTCGCACCGACGCGTGTCATCCGCGTCAGGAAGTTTCCTGCCGTCTGCCCCGAACTCTTCAACCAGCCATGATAGGTAACGAGACCGTCCCGGACATCCATGGCGAGAACGATGCGATTTGCGCCGAATTCACCGATCCAACCGGCCACCAGTTCGGGTTTTTGGATCGCGATGCTTCCGACAATAATACGGGAGACGCCAAGATCGAACAATGCGTGGATATCGTCGGTTGATCGAACCCCGCCCCCGACTTGCGTGCGGAGGCCTGGGATCGAATGAATGGCTGACAAAGCGTCCCAGTTTGTGATCGACCCCGCCCTCGCGCCATCGAGGTCCACAATGTGCAGAAAAGAAAACCCCGCATCCAAAAATTTCTGGGCGGTCTCCTTCGGAGAATTCGAATATATTGTCCGGTCGTCGAAGTCTCCCTGTCGCAGACGGACACAGTTGCCGTTGGCAAGATCGATGGCGGGAAGGATCAGCATCGTTCTATGAAATTTTGGAGGATCTGGAGCCCCGCGCGCCCCGATTTTTCGGTATGAAATTGAACGCCGTAGAAATTCCCATGTTGCACCGCGGCGGAAAAGGGATGGTGGTACTCTGTGAGTCCGGTTGTCGCGGGTCCCACCGGAGCCGAATACGAATGCACGAAGTAAAAAAACTCGTTGTTCCGGATTCCGTTGAACAACAGGCTTTCCCGCCGAACCTCCACGGTGTTCCATCCCATATGAGGTACTTTTCCCTTTGAGGTGTCAAATTTGGAAACGATCCCGGGAATCACTCCAAGGCAAGTGGTGTCACGTTCCGTCGAGCGCTCGAACAGGATCTGCATGCCGATGCAGATGCCGAGAAAGGGGACATCCACCGTCCGGAGCCATTCGACCAATCCGCCGCGGTCCAGCGATTCCATGGCACTCCGCGCCTCCCCGACGCCCGGGAGGATCAATTTCTGAGCCTGGCGTAGTTCGTCAATGTTACTTGAGACGAAATAGGCCGCGCCCAACCGGTCCAGCGCGTTCGAAACGGACCGGATGTTGCCTGCGCCGTAATTAATAATGCCGATCATAGGGTGGATTTTATTGGTTAGATCCAATCGACGATATTGTTGCTAATTCCTTGGCGAACTGAAAGAGGCTTCCCACGAATCTTCGCGAATCACCGCGAAAAACAAGAATAAATACGCCTTTCCATAAGATCATTCGTGCAGATTCGTGTAGATTCGTGGGCAATCTTTTACAGTGTCCCCTTGGTTGAGGGGAGCACCGTTGCCGCCCGCTGATCGATGGCAACGGCTTGCTTGAGCGACCGGGCGACGGCTTTGAAGATCGCTTCGACCTTGTGATGGTCGTTGCGCCCCTGGACCTTGATGTGCAGGTTTGCGCGAAGACCGTCGGAGAAAGCCCGAAAAAAATCATCCACAAGTTCGGTCGGGAATTCTCCGACCGTCTCGCGCCCGAACGTTCCTTCAAAAGCAAAGAATGGCCGGCCACTGAGATCGAGGGCGACCTGGGCAAGCGATTCATCCATCGGCAGAAGAAAACCGTACCGCTCGATGCCCCGTTTGTCTCCCAACGCCTGCCTGATTGCATCGCCGAGGGCAAGCCCCGTGTCTTCCACGGTGTGATGCTCATCCACATGCAGATCCCCCTCGACGTTGATCGTCATGTCGATCATCGAATGTTTGGAGAGCTGAGCCAGCATGTGGTCGAAAAATCCGACGCCGGTCTTGATGGTAAACTTCCCGGTGCCGTCGAGGGTCACATGGACGGTGATCGCCGTTTCGTTTGTTCTCCTCTCAACGGTTGCGGAGCGATCGGAGCGCAGGATGGCGTTGCAGGCTTCGAGAAACCCCGCAACGGCATAATCCGGACCGCCATCGACCTCCGTGCCGAGGCGGATCGTCTTACAGCCAATGTTCTTCCCGAACTCCACATCGGTCTGACGGTCTCCGACCATGAAGGATCGTGAACAGTCGATGGAATTGCCCACAAGATATTCCTGCAGCATGCCAGGCTTCGGCTTCCTGCAGGCGCAGTTCTCGTTTTCCGTATGGGGACAGATAAAGACGCGAGCGAAACGGATACCCTCTCCCTCAAGGATCTTCAGGAGCTTCCTGTGGGGAACATCGAACTGTTCCTGCGGGAAACTCGGTCCCCCCAAACCGTCCTGGTTGGTGACCATGACAAGTTCGTACCCCCGGTCCAGGAGCAGGCGCAGTCCCTGGAGGGCACCCGGAATCAGTTCCAGCTTCTCCAGGGAGTCAATCTGCATATCGGCGGGCTCGACAATGATCGTCCCATCCCTATCGAGAAACACTACCTTTTTCATAGAGTCAATTCTTTCATAGTCTTGATCAGCAAATCGTTTTGTTCCGGTGTGCCGACCGTGATACGGAGGCAGTTTGCGAGTTTCGGTTCGGAACTTCGGTCCCGCACGATAATCCCTTTTTGGACAAGCATTGAGTACACCGTTGGAGCGTCGTCGAACCGAACGAGCAGGAAATTCGCGTCGGAGGGGAATACCTTCCGGATGTACGGAATGAAGCGCAAAGCCTCTGCAAGCCGTCCCCGCTCTGCAATGATCGATGCCGTTGTATGCTTTACTTTCTCCCGGTGTTCCAGCGCTTTTAAGGCTTCTGCGCTTGTCAGCGCATTGATATTATAAGGGGACTTGATCTTCAGCAAGAGGGAAATGACGGCCGGATCGGCAATTGCGCAGCCCAGCCGGATTCCTGCAAGTCCCCACGCCTTGGAAAGAGTCCGAAGGATGACAAGATTGGGAATGGCGTTCACCTGGTCGGAAAGCGATGGACTGTCTGCAAAATCAAGATACGCTTCATCGACGACCACGATCGCGTTGGCCTGATTGCATAGTGTGAGAATATCGTCCCGGCGAAGGAGATTTGCAGTCGGGTTGTTCGGTGAACAGCAAAAGATGATCTTCGTTTTAACATTGACGGCGTTCGTTACGGCGGCAACGTCGATCTGGAAATCCCAGTTCAGGAGGACTGATTGCACTTCCACATTATTGATCCCGGCCGCAACACGGTACATGCCGTACGTCGGTTCCACCACAAGAATGGAGTCCGCTGCGGGTTCGCAGAAGATCCGGATGAGAAGGTCGATGGCTTCATCGGAACCGACCCCGAGGAACATGTTTTCCGTTCGAACTCCGTACAATGCGGCAAGATTCGTCCGAAGCTTCTGTTGGTAAGGATCGGGGTACCGGTTGAGTTCGAGCCCGCTGGAGGGAAGAGCACTGCCGAACGAGTTTTCGTTTGCATCCAGTAGTACGCCGGACACATGGTCGTGTCGCGCGGCCCGGTACGGCTTGAGTGCTTTGATGTTAGGTCGTACGAGAGTTTCGATTATCATAGACATTGTCTGACTCATTAATCCAGGGGCGTAGGTGACGCCGTGTCCCCGTTGCGCCGTTGCTCCGAACCTCAAGGAGTATTCAACCGTATCACGACTGCCCGCTTGTGTCCTTCCAGCCCCTCTGCCTCTGCCAGCGTCGTAAGGGTTGGGGCGAGGTAACGGATCCCTTCCATGGTGATGGTTTGAAAGGTCGTCGTTTTCTGAAAACTTTCAACCGACACGCCGCCCGACCATCGCGCCGTGCCGCCGGTCGGCAGTGTGTGGTTCGTGCCGGAAGCGTAGTCGCCTGCCGTCACGGGAGCATTGGGACCGAGGAATACGGAGCCGGCATTCGTAATCATCGGCACAAATCGTTCCGGTGTCCGCACATTCACGATGAGATGCTCAGGAGCATACTCGTTGGAGAAGCGAACGGCGTTCTCCAGGGAGGAGGTGACGAGGATGAAACTCCCCTCCAGAGCCTTGCGCGCGATTTCACTGCGGGGAAGGCGAAGGAGCAGGTCCTGGAGTTCAGGCACGACACGATCTGCAAATTGTTGACTGTCGGTCACGAGAACAACCTGGGAAGATGGATCGTGTTCGGCCTGCGAGAGAAGGTCGGCGGCGACCATGCGCGGGTCCGCATCCACATTGGCGATGATGAGCAGCTCCGAAGGTCCGGCCAGAAGGTCGATCGCCGCTCCTTCAGGATCGGAAGCGACGAGTCTCTTTGCGGCCGTAACGTACTTGTTTCCGGGACCGAAGATTTTGTCAACCTTCGGAATCGAACCGGTTCCGTAGGCGAGGGCGGCAATCGCCTGTGCACCACCGACTTTGTACACCTCTGAAATACCCACCAGTTCTGCGGCGGCAAGGACCATGGGGTCGACAGAACCGTTCGTTTTTGGAGGTGAGCAAAGCACAATGCGCTTGCACCCTGCAAGGACCGCCGGGATGCCAAGCATCAGGACGGTCGAGGGGAGCGGGGCCGAGCCGGCGGGGATATAGAGTCCCACAGTTTCAATGGGGCGCCTCTCCCGCCAGCAGACGACACCGGGCATGGTTTCCACAAGCCGAACGGGTTCTCCTTGCGCGGTGTGAAAGGTCCGAATATTTGCAGCGGCAACCCTGAGTGCCTCAAGTATCGATTCCGGAACTCTCACTCTTGCTGCTTCGAACTCCTCCTTTGTTGTTTTAAACGAATCCACTGCGATCGCATCGAATCGTTGCCCGTACTCTCTGAGGGCGTCATCCCCCCGTTGCCGGACCGCGAGACAAATCTCCCGAACGGCAGTCACCGGTTCCCCCGAATCACCGGATGGCCGGAGGCAGAGTTCCCGTCGTTCCTTTGACGTAAGGTTCTGTTCGCTGAGGATCTTCATTGGATGATAGTCTCGATCGGTACGACGATAATATCGCTCGCTCCGGCCTTCTTCAGTTTTTCCATAACATCCCAGAAGACATCTTCGGCGATCACGGAGTGGAGGGCGACCATTCCTGCTTCGGCGAGCGGGACGACCGTGGGGCTTTTGAGACTGGGGATGATGGTTTTCAGTCTCGGAACGGCGGTGGCCGGGGCGTTCATCATCATGTAGCGCTTTCCGCGGGCCTGGAGGCTTCCGGAGATCCGGATGAGGAGCCGGTCGATGAGTTCCTTCTTCCGCTTCTCCAGCAACGATTTCTTGTTAGTGATGAGCGTCGCTTCGGATTCAAGCACCGTATGCAGGGGTCTGAGGCCGTTCATGCGCGCAGTGGTTCCCGTGGAGAGAAGGTCGCAAATGGCGTCCGCAACGTCGAGCGTTGGAGCAATTTCGACCGATCCACTCAATTCCACAATATCTGCTTTCAATTTGTTTGTTCTGAGGAACTGGGTAAGGATCCCCGGATAGGTTGTGGCGATCCGTTTCCCCCGGAGCCCCTGAATAGTCCGGATGGATGAGCGCTGTGGTACGCTGATCATCAATCGGCACGAGCCATAGCCGAGCCGGGCGATGGTTTCGACGCGTGCGCGTTTTTCGCGCACAATGTTTTCGCCGACGATACCGAGGTCGGCAACCCCGTCCTGGACATACTCCGGGATATCGTCATCGCGCAAAGAAAGGAGGTCAAGGTCGAAGTTCTTGCATGGGGAGTACAGGCCCTGCTTGGAGAACTCGAACTCCAGGCCGCACGCGCGCAAGAGGTTCACCGATTCATCCGTCAGTCGTCCGCTTTTTTGGATGGCGATCTTGAGTCGCCCGTTCCTGGCA
>DKJQ01000124.1 GCA_002454845.1 Ignavibacteria bacterium UBA6688 | reverse complement strand
GAATCCCTTTGATGCGTTGAAGAACTTCACTTTGCCTTGCTGCATAAAACCTTCTCCTTTTTCTCAAACAAAAAACCCCAGCTAGCGTTCGGCTAACTGGGGCTTTGTTTCAACAGGTTGGTTACAATTTCACCACGTTGGATGCCTGGAGCCCCTTTGGACCCTGTTGCACCTCAAACTCGACCTGATCGCCCTCGTTCAAGGTCTTGTAGCCATCGCCCACAATCGCCTTGAAATGGACGAACACATCGTCGCCGTTCTGTCGTGAAATGAAGCCGTATCCTTTGGCTCCGTTGAACCATTTGACCGTTCCCTTTTCCATGGAACAATCTCCTTTGAGTGAATATGAAATGTGTACACGAGACGGCAGGAAAGCACGCTGCCGTTACACGCAAACTACACTACAGATGATTTGCGATGCCGAGTCTCGTGTGACTCAAAGGGTCACGGTAAGGACACGGACATGACAACTCAACGACGACGTATATGCGTGGCTACGTCGCCCCGGCGGGGTTTCCCTCGACGGGACTGAACGGTGTACGGTTACTTGCGGTTCCAAGATACCGTTTTTGCCTCTGGAAAGCAAGTCGTTTCTTGTATGTGGAAATAGTGTCTTCGACAGTATGGGGCTGAATCTCTGGAATCGTGAACAGATTTTCAGTATCTTTGACCGGTCCCGGTAATAACGGGACCCTGTTGTTCCTACCACACTGACAGAAAAAGAATGAAGAAATTGAAAAGAATTGCAATTCTCACCGGGGGTGGTGATTGCCCAGGATTAAACGCTGTTATTCGAAGTATCGCCAAGCCAGCCATGTCATCCTTCGGCTCCACCGTTATTGGAATTCTTGATGGATTTGAAGGGCTGGTCGAAGGAAGAATGCGGGAGCTCACACCAAAGGATATCGGGGGCATCGTCAACCTCGGAGGCACGATCCTCGGTACCTCCAATAAAGGTGACCCGTTCCACTTTCCGGTTGAAACGCCGCACGGAATCGACGTTCTTGACTACTCCGGGCATGCAATCAGGAACTATAAAGACTGGGAGCTGGATGCCCTCATCGCCATCGGGGGAGACGGCACCATGCACATCGTCGATAGATTCACCGACCTCGGTCTGAACTTTATCGGCGTTCCCAAAACCATTGATAACGATCTCTCCGCCACGGATGTGACGTTCGGCTATGACTCGGCTGTCACCGTAGCCACCGAGGCGATTGACCGGCTGCATACGACAGCCTCCGCCCACCATCGTGTGATGGTGGTGGAAGTTATGGGGCGGTATGCCGGCTGGATCGCGCTCGGTGCCGGGCTCGCCGGCGGCGCCGATGTCATCCTCATCCCCGAGATCCCCTTCAAGTGGGAGAAGATCTATGAGCACGTGCTCAAGCGGAGCAAGCATGGAAGCCGGTTCAGCATCATCTGCGTTGCGGAGGGAGCGAGGCCGTGGGAAGGGGAGCTCATCGTGCGCGAGCAGGACAAGAAGCGAACCGATCCTATCCGCCTTGGCGGCGTTGGCGAACTCGTCGGGAAGAAGATTATGGAGGAGACAGGGCTGGAAACGCGGGTGACCGTCCTTGGACATTTACAGCGCGGGGGAAGCCCCACGCCGTTCGACCGTATCCTCGCATCCCGATTTGGCGCAATGGCTTTGGAACTGGCGTCTCAGGAAAAATTTGGCTACATGGTCAGTCTCCGCGGAACAGAGATCGTCGCTGTTCCGGTCAAAGAGGCGATTTTAAAGCTTCGCACTGTACCGATCGACTCACAGCTTCTTCTTGCCGCGCGTTCACTTGAGACAGAATTTGGAGAGTAATCGTGCGAGCTGCCTTCGTCACGAAGTTCGGTCCCCCGGAGGTGCTTCAGGTCCGTGAGTTCCCCGCGCGTGATCCCGCGGAAGGGGAGGTGAGGATCAGGACCAAAGCCATCGGCCTGAATTTCGCAGATGTGATGGGGCGGTTGGGTGTCTACCCCGGTATTCCCGATCCCCCCTTCATTCCCGGCATCGAATTGAGCGGGGTCATCGATGCAGTGGGTCAGTCGGTCACTTCTGTCAAGGAAGGGGACCGCGTGTTTGGCTTTTCGCCCCAGGGGGCTTGCGCGGAGCAGGTTTGCGTCAGCTCGGATTTTGTCCGTCCAATCCCCGTAATGATGTCGTTTGAGGAGGGGGCTGCATTCGGCGTAACATCATTTTCAGCGTTTCACGGTCTCCGCACACTGGCGAACATTCAGAGGGGTGAAAAACTTCTTCTGCACGCCGCGGCCGGCGGAGTCGGTACGGCTGCCCTCCAACTCTGCAGGGAATGGGGTGTCGAAGTATTTGCCACTGCGAGCACAAAGGAAAAATTGGAGGTTGCGAAGAACCTCGGAGCATCACACCTGGTGAACTATACCTCCGAAGATTTTGTCGAAGCCGTTCGAACGAAAACGCATGGATACGGCATCGACGTCGTGATGGATTCAGTCGGGGGGAGGATCTTCAAAAGAGGCTGGAACCTCCTTGCCCCGATGGGACGGTACGTGTTGTACGGGTTTGCCTCGGTCACCGGCCCAAGAACACTGAACAAGCTCAAGGCCCTCAGGGAATTGATTTCCGTTCCGTTGATACATCCGCCATCGCTGGTTTCCCGGAACCGTTCCCTCATGGGCTTCAACCTCTATTTCTTATCCCACAAGACCGAATATTTCCGGAATATGGCGGAGGAATTGTTTGAGTTGTATCGCAAGGGTGCACTGAAGCCCGTCATGGGCGCAACGTTTCCGTTTGAGCGGATCGCCGAAGCGCACGCATTCCTTCAATCGCGGCGGAGCATCGGAAAAGTGGTTCTTGTTATTGATTAGAATTGGTCTCACAAACCGCAATCTTGTTCCTGACGCACAAGGAGACTGAAAGCACCCATGTGTTCTTTCTTCTCTAACGAACTTTGTGGTTTCGGTTTTGTAAATCCCGACCTTTTATGGTGAATCACCCCTCTCATCCCCGAACCATTCAGCCCGACTTCCTGCTGATGGCCTACTGCAGCGGATATTTTCCCATGGCCGATTCCTTGAATGGAGAAATTGGGTGGTATTCTCCTGACCCGAGGACGATCTTCGAACTGGAAGAATTCAGGATCCCGCGGAGCCTCAAGCTCATACTCAAGAAGCAACCGTTTGATATTCGAGTGAACCAGGCATTTGAAGAGGTGATGCGCGGGTGCGCCGGAAGGGTGGAGACTTGGATCTCCGAGGACATTATCCAAAGCTACGGCGAATTGCACCGGCTCGGATTTGCCCATAGCGTCGAATGCTGGAAGGAGGGAACGCTTGCCGGCGGGTTGTACGGTGTTGCTGTCGGCGCAGCTTTTTTTGGCGAATCGATGTTCAGCATTGAGCGCGACGCTTCCAAAGTGGCATTGGTCCAACTCGTTCAACGGCTCCGGGAACGGGGATTCGAGTTACTGGACACCCAATTTATGACACCCCATCTTGCCCGGTTCGGGGCGAGGGAGATTTCGAAGAAAGAGTATTTGAAGAAACTGGCAGCAGCGCTTAAAAAACAAACGTCATTCATTTGAGAAATCGGTCCTCATCATGGCAACCAGTCTCGAAGTTCCCGTCATCACGCAAACAAATTTCCCGGGCCTCACTCTCCTGAACCGTGGGAAGGTCCGGGATATCTACGATTTCGGCGATTCCCTGCTGATCGTGGCTACGGACCGCATCTCGGCGTATGATGTCATCATGCCGAACGGAATACCGTACAAAG
Organism: Ignavibacteria bacterium UBA6688; assembly: GCA_002454845.1. Classification (GTDB taxonomy): domain Bacteria; phylum Bacteroidota; class Ignavibacteria; order UBA10030; family UBA10030; genus UBA6688. The sequence goes on along the minus strand of DKJQ01000124.1, from coordinate 10,287 downwards.
GAAAAGTCCTCACGCAAATCTCCGGCTTTTGGTTTGCGATGATGGAGGATATCGTCCCCAACCATCTGATCTCGAATCTCATCTATGATTTCCCCCCGGCATGCAAACCGTATTGGCGCGCCCTGGAAGACCGATCGATGTTGGTCAGGAAAGCGAAACCGCTTCCGGTGGAATGTGTCGTCCGAGGGTATTTGTCGGGCTCCGGTTGGGTGGAGTACCAAAAATCCGGCACGATTTGCGGTATCAAGCTTCCTGCTGGACTGGTGGAATCTCAAAAACTGCCGGAACCGATCTTCACCCCGGCCACGAAAGAGGAGGTCGGGACGCATGATGAGAACATCTCGTTCGACCGGATGGTCGAACGCATCAGCCATGAAACAGCCAACAAAGTACGCGACCTTTCCATCAGCATCTATCAGCGGGCCGCCCGGTTCGCGGAATCCAAGGGCATTCTGCTCGCCGACACGAAAATGGAGTTCGGCATCGACGGGAACGGAGCGATCATGATTATCGATGAACTCCTGACCCCCGACTCTTCCCGCTTCTGGCCGAAGGATCGCTATCAGCCAGGGAGGGGACAGGAGAGTTTCGACAAGCAGTTCGTCCGTGATTATCTCAACTCCATCGCATTTAACCGGAAACCTCCGGGACCCACCTTACCGGAGGATGTTGTCCTGAAGACGTCCGCCCTCTATCTGGAGGCATTGAAGCGACTGAGCGGAAAGACACTGCTCTGACCGAAGGGCCGGATTCTCGCATCGAAGCTTTCGAGGCACACTATGCAGGAAGGCTACCGCATCCTCGAACACCCCGCTGATGTTGGAATTGAAGTCCATGGCAAATCGTTGAGGGAGGTGTTTGAATACGCCGCGCTCGGGCTCATGTCCATCATTGTCGACCCGACCGGGATCGATCCCGTCGAACAACGCTTCCTCGCCATCACCGGAACCGACCTCGAAAACCTCCTCGTCAAATGGCTTTCGGAGATCCTGTATCTTTATGACGGTCAGGAATTTGTCCTTTCCGACGTCACGATTGAACGCATTTCGCCAAGACGCATCGAGGCCTTCGTTACGGGAGATATCATTGATCCAGGAAGGCACCAGTTCAGAACAGATGTCAAAGCTGTGACCTATCATCAACTCAAGGTGGAGGAGCGGGAGGACGGCTGCATGGCGAGGGTGTTCCTCGACATTTGACGGTCGGGTACAGAACGAACTTCCGGAAGAGAGACTCGAAACACTCATGCTCACAAAACTGGACGACTATCGGTTTATCGTTCCAAAGTCCTTTCGCGATGGGATGAACGTCGAAGGGCTGATCTATGCCGACGACGAACTGATCAAAGCCATTGAGCATGATCAAACCGTGATGCAGGTGGCTAATGTGGCGACCCTTCCCGGACTCGTTGGGCGCTCCCTCGCCATGCCCGATGCTCACCAGGGTTATGGGTTTGCCATCGGTGGCGTCGCAGCTGCAGATCTGAACAAAGGAGTTGTCTCCGCAGGCGGAGTGGGATTTGATATAAACTGCGGGGTGCGGCTGCTGGCAACTGGGTATACCCTGGAGGAAGTGAAGCCGAAACTTGATGCGTTGTTGAACCAGATGTTTCGTGATATTCCTTGCGGGACGGGAAAAAAGGGACTCCTCGGCGGGCTGGACGCCCGGTCGCTCGATGAGGTCCTTGAGTTGGGGGCTCACTGGGCTGTCCGGAACGGGTACGGAACGGAACACGACCTGGAGCATATTGAAGAGACGGGAAAAATTCCAAACGCAAACGCGGGGCATGTCAGCCGGCGGGCAAAGGAACGTGGACACGATCAGCTTGGCACGCTCGGCTCCGGCAATCATTTTGCCGAGGTGCAATACGTTGCCGAGCTCTTTGACGGGGAGGCTTCTCGTACCTTCGGATTACGTCCCGGACAAATTGTCGTGCTTCTTCACACCGGCTCGCGGGGGCTCGGGCACCAGGTCTGCACCGACTATCTTGAAGTCATGCAAGCTGCAATGAAAAAATACAACATCACCATTGTCGACCGGCAGCTCGCATGTGTTCCGATCCGGTCGCCGGAGGGGGAAAACTATCTTGCGGCCATGGCAGCCGCCGCGAACTTCGCATTTGCAAACCGCCAGTTGATCACGCACCGGGTCAGGGAGGCTTTCGCGCGTGTGATGGGGAAGCAGGACGTCAGGATCGTGTACGACGTCTGCCATAACATTGCCAAGTTCGAGGAGCATACGGTCGAGGGGGAACAGAAGCGCGTGCTCGTGCACCGGAAAGGAGCCACACGTGCGTTTCCGAGCCACCGGCCGGAGATCCCGAAAGATTACTACGAAGTCGGTCAACCGGTGCTGATTCCCGGCAGCATGGGTACCTGTTCTTACGTCCTCGTCGGAACGGAGCGGGCCATGGCGGAGACATTCGGTTCTTCGTGTCATGGCGCAGGGCGGTCAAAGAGCCGCACGGCCGCGAGGAAGGACATCACCGCAGACCGGTTGATTCTGGAGCTGGAACAAAAAGGTATCCACGTCCGTGGGGCTTCCAAGAGCGGACTTACAGAGGAGAACCCCAGGGCCTACAAAGACGTGAGCCGGGTTGTCGATGTGGTGCATCGTGCCGGCATCGCACGGAAGGTGGCAAAGCTCGTTCCCATTGGTGTGATCAAAGGATAGGAATGATAGAGCCTCAAATTATCTTCAAGTTTTATACAGGTGCAAAGAGATCCTTAGAGAAGAATGCCCGCGAGTCTACACGAATTTGCACAAACCTTCGTGAGGATTCTCGGGAGTTGTTTTTCATGTTTTCCTCGAGGCGATGGAAAGGGGAACATTATTGGGCATCCCGTCGTTCATTGTAAGTAGTTCTTATTCTTAGTATATTTTGAGGATTATTGATCAAAACCTTGAATTTATTGGAGAAGAAATGCTTCCGTTGACTGAAGAAAACATACTCACATCCTTAAGGCTTGTGAAAGATCCTGATTTACACCGTGATATCGTAACCCTCGGCTTTGTGAAGAACCTGGCCATTCGCGGCAAGGATGTCAGTTTTACGCTCCAGCTCACGACTCCCGCCTGTCCGGTGCGCGACGAGTTCAAGGTCGATTGCGAGAAGGCGATCCGCCATAACATCGAAGGCGTTGGGAAGGTGGAGATTGAGATAACGGCCAACGTCGTCTCCCATGCGAACACGGTAAAAGACAGCATTATCCCGGGTGTCAAGAACACCATCGCTGTGGCAAGCGGAAAAGGGGGGGTGGGCAAATCAACGGTGGCGGTGAACCTCGCTGTTTCGCTTGCGATGGACGGGGCGAAGGTCGGCCTGGTCGATGCGGACGTGTACGGTCCGAGCATCCCGCTGATGTTCGGCATCAACGAGAGACCCAAGGTCTCGCAGAACAAGTTGATCCCGCTGGAAAAGTATGGAGTGAAAATCATGTCCATCGGGTTCCTTGTCGATCCGATGCAGGCGGTGATCTGGAGGGGTCCGATGGCGAGTGGGGCGATCAAGCAATTCCTGGGGGATGTAACTTGGGGGGACCTCGACTACCTGGTGTTCGATTTGCCGCCGGGAACCGGCGATATTCAATTGACGCTCGTTCAGACTATTCCGCTCACAGGTGCCGTCATTGTTACGACCCCCCAGGATGTTGCCCTCGCGGATGCGAGGAAAGGGCTCGTGATGTTTAACAAGGTCAATGTACCGGTGTTCGGTATCGTGGAGAACATGAGCTTTTTTCTCTGCACGCATTGCGGGGAGCGGGAGGATATTTTCGACACGGGTGGTGGAAAGAGAACCGCCGGCGAATTGGAGGTCCCGTTCCTGGGCGAAATTCCGATCCACACAAGCATCAGGATTGGTGGAGACAAGGGAATACCGATCGTCGTAGGAGAGGAACACTCGCCGCACGCCCAGAGCATCAGACAGATCGCACGAAATCTTGCGGCGCAGATCAGTATCCGTAATGCCAACGCCTCGCAGGAACCGAAGGTCGAAATTTTACTCCCCACATAACGCTGCCATGCTCTCCAGTCAGGCCATTGAATCAAGTCTATCGAAAGTGCGCCCGTATCTCAACGAGGATGGCGGGGATGTTGAGTTGGTGCGTGTGACGGAAGATGGGATCGTTGAAGTTCGTCTCGTCGGATCCTGCCAATCTTGTCCGATGTCGATCATGACGCTGCGGGCTGGAATTGAACGCTCGCTGATGCTTGCCCACCAGGAAGTACGAAGGGTTGAACAGGTGCGTTAAGAGGGGAGTAACGTGGGGGAGGTCCAACAAGCCTCCAGAGGTTCCGGGGTGAATCCCGGCTTTCGAATCCTGCCGCGTGATCCTTTCAGCTCTTTTCCTTTAACTCCACTTCAAAGAGTTTCCCGTTGTCCAGTTTCACAATCCGGGCCGGATATTTCCGGACAAGGTCATAATTGTGCGTTGCCATCAGAATTGCCGTGCCGCGCATATTGATCCTGCGGAGAAGGTCCATGATTTCGGAAGAAGCGTGCGGGTCGAGGTTCCCGGTCGGTTCGTCGGCGAGAAGGAGGGAAGGGGCATTGACAAGGGCACGGGCAATGACCACCCGCTGTTGCTCGCCGCCTGAAAGTTCGTTCGGCATTTGCCCTCTCTTGTGGCTCAATCCAACCTCCGCGAGTGCCTGCAACACCCGTTTCTTGATTTCGCTCCCCTTTGTGTTTGTGACATACAGGGCAAAGGCCACGTTTTCATACACGTCCCGGTCGTCCAGGAGTTTGAAATCCTGAAAAACGATTCCGAGTTTCCGTCGGAGAAACGGGATGCGTCGTGACTTCGTCGTTGCGGAATCGTATTCTGCCACCCGAACAACACCGATGCGAGGTTTGAGGTCCATGTAGAGGAGCCGCAGCAGTGAACTCTTTCCCGCCCCTGTTGGTCCAACCAGGTACACAAACTCCCCGTTTTTGAGGGTGAAGTTGAGACCATTCAACACTTCCTGCCCGTCGAAGGAAACCGAGATATTGTGGAGTTCAATCATGGTTTTTCGTGAAATCGACAGCTAGTTTGATAGCTTCCACCATGCTGGTGATGTTGGCTTTTCCCGTTCCGGCGATGTCGTAGGCTGTTCCGTGGTCCGGGGAGGTCCGGATGATTTTCAGTCCGGCGGAAAAATTCACCCCCTTGCCGAAGGAACTCATTTTGAGCGGAATGAGCCCCTGGTCATGGTACATGGCGACGATCGCGTCGTAGCGTTTATAGTTGCCGGTTCCAAAGAAGGCGTCGGCGGAAAAAGGGCCTTGCACAGGCAACCCGAGCTTCTGCATCGATTGTACGGCAGGGATAATGATCTCCAACTCCTCTTTGCCGATCAGCCCCTGTTCGCCGGCATGGGGATTCAGGGCGAGAACTGCGATCGCGGGTTTTTGGACGTGAAAATTATGCAGGAGGGCCTCATGAACAATGGAAACTTTCTCAAGGATCTTTTCCTGCGAGATTGCGTCCGCGGCGTTGCGCAGGGCCGTATGGATGGTAACCAGCCCGACGCGCATGGTGCGCGAGACCAGCATCATGGCGACCCGTTGAGACCTACTCAGAAGGGCCACCATCTCAGTCTGCCCCGGGAAACTATACCCGGCCATGTTCAGGCCTTCCTTCGACACCGGAGCGGTCACCATCGCGCTTGCCCGCCCGCCGGTGCACAGTTCGACCGCCTTCTCGATTGCGACACCGGCATTGCGTCCCGATGCTTTCGTAGGTCGTCCGTACTGAATATCTGCCCACAAACCGTCCCCCACGTCGAGGACCGGAGTGGCGGAGGCGCTGCGCCACGGAGACACAGCTTTTTGAAGCCTGAGCCGAATCTTGAACTGTTTTTGAACATGCTCGAGGATGTTGAGCGGTCCGACAAGGAAGGGAGTGCAGAGTTTCCGCACGACTGGGTTTGCCGCCGCCTTCAGGGCAATCTCCGGACCGACGCCGTTAAAATCGCCGAGGGTTATGGCAATGACCGGTTTCAAAGGTTTTCCGCCTTGCTCAGGATGTAGGCGCCGGACTTGTTCGGATCGATGAAGACAAAGCGACGTTTGAGCTGGGAGTATACCCAGATTTCCGTCGGGGGACCGCCCGGCTGAAACACACGATTCGTTTGTGAAGGGGGGCCATAGAGAATGTAGATTCGCCCGCGGTCGGTCTTAAACCCGTCCCCCTCACGGACACCCGAAAAGCGTCGAAGAGCCTCATCCACGCGAAGGTAGTACTCCGTCAAAACTTCGTTGTACGCAGTTGTTGTGTCCGGATCTTTTTGTCGCCAGAACCGGGAAAAGGCCTCCGCTTGTCTCAAACCAGAACTACTGAGTAATCCGTCCATTTCCTCGTCGCTCGCAATGTGTCGTAAGGCCTCGAGAGCAAGCGTCGCATTGAAGAGAGAATACGGGCGTTGCGGCCAGGTCACACGGAAACCATGCGTCTGGGTTTGAGTCTTTCCACCTGCTGTGTACTCCACATCGAGCTTGAACGATCCCGGTTCAAGTTTTTCAAAGGGGATTGGAAGGGAGACAGTCCTCCATGCAAGGGGGGATGATTCAACCCGGTATTGGATCCCCTCCTGGTCGCCGGCAAGGCTCAGGAGTCCCTTGACCATGGCGTACATCGATCCCGAGAAAGTCTGTGTTCTTCCCTTGAATCCATCAAGCTGACCCTCCAGCTTCCACTGGACATCCAGCACCTCATCTCCCGAACCGAGGTACATTTGCGACACGATGGATCCCCGGCCTCCGAAGAGCACATCGCCTCCACGATTGATTGGCGTGAAGGCTTGCTCATCCGGATGGGCATTGGGTTGAAGGAGCAGGAGAGGAGACAACTCCATGGCGGTCAGGTTCGGCCTCCGTGCCGTGATGCGTCGTGTTCGCTCGAGGAAACTCCTCCCCGATTCGCGGTCGTCCAGGCTGAAAACAATCTGATATGTTCCTTTCGGGACTGTGAACGTCATAGCTCCTTGAATGTCCGGAAGCACTTCGCTCTCCTTCGGCAATGTTGTCCGAGCCATCGAAATCTGCTTGATCTGGCGGGCGACGGAATTGCGTTCTTCATCCAGGAGTTCGATGAGCAGTTCGCCGCGGGCTGTGTATTCCGAGGTCCGTGGTTCAGCATCATTCCTGATGAAGATGAAGAAGTTCTGCCAGAGGCGATAATGAATATTGACGACAGCCGTGGAGGTGTCCTCGCCGAACAAAGCGACGGCTTCATAGGTGACGGCCTGCGTTTGAAATCGGGGCTGGAGCCCTCCCTGTGGCTCATCGGCTATTTGCGCTGCGAGGTTGACGATCTTCCCGAGGGAAAACAAAAGAATTACGAACCACCGGTGGAGTTGGTAGGGGAGTGAACGAGTGCTCACCGAAACCGCAGCCGTGGTAATCGAAAATGACCCCGGGGACGAGATGGCCCCGTAGGTGGAACGATATTCTTCCTTTGACATAGCGTACCCTCCGATACTTTCCCCTGATGAAAAGATACCCGTTGACTTCGAATACTGAGTAAGCAATATGCCAGCTCTTCAGACCGATGCCAAGGTACTAAGAATTCGAGTCTACTTCCACCTCCTGAGGAACTCCGTCAACAGTCTGACCCCGACACCTGACCCGCCGCGTGGCGCGTAAGGTCCGGCTTCCTCCAGAATGGCAGTTCCTGCGATATCCAGGTGAACCCATTTGTAATCACCGATAAATTTCTTCAGGAACCAACCAGCCGTAATCGCTCCCGCCCACCGCCCGCCGACGTTCTTCACATCGGCGACGTCGCTCTTAATGAGCTTCTCATATTCGTCAAACAGGGGGAGAGGCCACACTCTCTCATAGGTTTTCTCTCCGGCTGCGGTGAGAGCATCCATCAGTCGGTCATCGTTTCCCATCATCCCGGTTGCATGGTGGCCGAGGGCGACAACACATGCTCCCGTCAGCGTTGCCAGGTCGATGACCGCAGCGGGTTTGAATCTCTCCGCATACGCGAGGGCATCGGCGAGGATCAGCCGCCCTTCGGCGTCGGTATTGTCAACCTCCGACGTCATACCGTTGTAATGGCGCAGGATATCACCCGGACGGATTGAGTTGCCGCCAGGCATGTTTTCCACGGCAGGGATCAAGCCGACAAGATGGATGGGAAAACGCAATCGGGCGACGGCCTCGAATGTTCCAATGACAGCTGCGGCACCGCACATATCCATCTTCATCTCCGCCATCCCCGCGGCCGGTTTGATGGAAATGCCTCCGGTATCGAAAGTTACCCCCTTCCCGACGAGGACCACGGTTCTGTTCGATGGCTTGCCGTATTCCATGATAATGAACCGGGGCGGTCGCCTGCTTCCCTGGGAAACTCCAATGACGCCCCCCATGCCAAGTTCGAGGATCTCACGCTCATCCTTGACCGTGGCGGTATAGCCCGATCGCTTTGCGGATTCCAGGGCAGCTTCGGCGAGGGTCTCAGGATACAGCTCAATCCCCGGTGCATTGGCAAGGTCCCGGGCGAGAGCAGTCGCTTCGCAAACAATGTGTGCCTGGGCGACCGCCCCGGTTCCGGCTTCTGCAATGGCCCCACTGTTGGTGGCTATGAGGATTTCCTCCAGAGTGGAACGGGACTCTTTGTTCTTGGTGATATACTTGTCGAACGTATATTGCGAAAGGATCGCCCCTTCTGTAACCGCGTAAATCACATCCGCCGCTTTTGCCCCCAGTGTCGGGAGGAAGAGCGCAGCATGTTTTGCCTTGACCGACCGGGCCTTCTTGGCGGCCGTTGCTCCGGCGCGGCGGTATTTCTCGATCGTCAGGCCTCTCTTTTCGCCGAGACCGACGACACAAATCCGTTGAATCCGTGCGCCTTTGTGAATGTAGGCCATCGCGGTTTCCCCATCCTTGCCTCGAAAATCCCCATTCATTGCCGCGGAGATCTTGGCCCCCAGGGTCTTCGTGAGCGCACTGATCTCCTTCCTGAAGAGGGGGGGATCCTGATGGACAAACACGCAAAGCAGATCGGTGGTCACACGGTTGATGGGTAAGCGTTGAAGAGATACTTTCATGGGTTCCTCAAGTTGGAATATACTGTTGAACGCGTTGGAGAAGGATCGGGAGAATGTTGTCAAGCGTCTCGCCCTGAAGCCTGGCACCGGCAGCGTTCTTGTGGCCGTTGCCGCCGAATTCCTGTGCGAGTTTGTTGATGGGAATATCTCCTTTCGACCGGAAACTGATTTTGACTCCGTCATCAGTCTCGGTCAAAAGTAAGCCGACGATCACGCCACGGATCATCAGTGCTTTGGTGATAAAGCTGTGGGTATCGGGTTCGGTCGTTCCTGTTTCCTGGAAATCCCCGCGTGTGACAACCATGGAAGCGACGGCGCCTCCATGGGTCAGCGTGATACTCCCCATCGCCCGGGCGAGCAGCCGCAGGCTTCCGAGGCTTTCCTGTTCGTAGTGGTCTTGATAGGAGGAAACGGGATCGGCGCCATGATCGAGGAGGTCGGCAACGATACGGTGCAGGTCGCCGTCCGTCTTGGGAAACCGGAACGACCCGGTATCGGTCATGATAGCCGTGTAGAGACAGGTGGCCACCTCCTGGCTGAGCGATGGTTGGTCCAACTGTCCCAGGAGATGATAAAGAATTTCTCCGGTGGCCGCAGCTTCCTCATCAATGATGCAGAGCTCGGCAAAGTCTTCCCTGTCGGGATGGTGATCGATGCAGACCTTCTTTGCAGTTGACTGTATTAAAAAGGGTTTCAACTCACCGAGCCGGTCAAGCTGGTTGACGTCCAGGATAAAAATCACTTCCGCTTTCTCAAAAAGTCCGGCGTCGCGTGATGGATTGAATTGAAGAACTCTCGAATGAGGGTCCAGGAAGAGGCAGTTCTGAGGGGTTGCACTATGGTTCAGAATGCGAACTTTTTTCCCCCGCGAAAGAAGGTACGAGGCAAGAGCCAATTCGCTCCCCAGGCCGTCTGCGTCCGGATGAATGTGCGTCGTGAGGATGAACGATTCGTTCCCGTCAATCAGCATCTTGCAGGCTTCGAACTCTGATTCCAAGCGCATTGTTGTTTCCGAAATTACACAGCGTTCTGAAGAAAGGAAGCGCCCTTTTGTCACCACCGATGGCCCACGCCTACGTGCCGAAACGCCGCACCTGTGCGCTGAAGCGCTTCGGTGCGCAAGCGCACTTCGGCGTGCAGGCACGGATAAATGTAGTCGGGTGGTGTCGCAACTGCTATAAGAGCCTTGGTCCAACGGGATGGAGTCTGTGTAAACAGTGTCATTCCGGAGCGGCCAGTGGAGCA
>DKJQ01000356.1 GCA_002454845.1 Ignavibacteria bacterium UBA6688 | reverse complement strand
CATCAGTAGGCCTCCGGCTGTGTCTTACCCGCCCGAACGACTGTTTGCCCGACCATGCCGTTAGGGCGGGTCGTTCAGTCGTCTATAGAAAAGAATGTCAAGAGAGCTTGCGTTCATACTGTTGCTTGCTCGATCGGTAGAGTTCGATACTCTGATCAAGGTGTTCCATAATAAACGTTGAGTGTTTCCCTGTGTCACCGTGTTCCTGCTGGAGGCACTTCTTCTGGTTTTGTGAGCGTACACCGGCCTTGACAAGGTCCTCATAGGCACTGACGAGCCGGCGCAGTTCGTAGAGACCATCAGTACTGTGGAAGACTTCCTTCAGAAGCCTGCTCGCAGCAACTGGCAGAGCTTGGTGGCGCGGTTTACGATCCCATAACGGACCGAAGAAGGCCGGAACACAAAAAGGAGGCTCGAGAGAGCCTCCTTTTTTTTCTGACCAACCTGATCGCAAACCTTGCCCGGGCCACTCCTTCACACTTCGGGGTAAGATCCCGCCGTCTTCGCGATTCTTGAAATCAAGAGGAGAGACCCCGCCCGCCTCCCGTTTACCGGAATTGGGAAAATACCTGCCAAAAACGCCCGACAAATGTTTCACAAGCGGAACAAAAGCCGCCCTCACTCTTAGCCTACTAGGAGTGCGAATGGCACATAAGTTGAGCGTACCTCCCCAGAGCTGAAGGATTCACTTTACGGACCCCAGGACAAAGCTGCGCACGAAGGAGGCTCGACCTTCTCACGGAATGCCGGATTCCTCGAAGCCGGTAATTCCAGGAGGAGGACTTGTTGTCCCGGCACTTGCCCCCGGCCGTAGGATTGTTTCACGCTCCATCCGATCGGGAGGAGAGGCGAAAGTCTCTTTGTTCCGGCGCTACATCTCGCTGCTGCCTACCGAGGAATCCCTCGCTCACGGTTCACACAACTCTTTTAATCACTCATTACATGCAGGAGGAGGTCATGCAAAACTCGTTAAAGAGTTGTTTGATGGCCTTGCTGACTATCGCTGTACTTGTTGCGGTGATGGCGAAACCTGTTCTCTCACAACAGCTTACAGGCGACGTGCGGGGTATTGTAAAGGACAGGAGTACGGGTGAGCCCCTGATCGGCGCGAACGTGCTGCTTGAGGGAACGAATCGCGGTGCGGCAACCAACTCCGAAGGGGCCTATCTCGTTACAGGCATCCCGCCCGGAGAATACAGGATGGTCGTGCGATTCGTCGGCTACACAACGGCGCGACAGACAATCCGTGTCGCGGCCGGACAAACCTTGACGCAGAATTTCGACCTTGCAGAGGATGTCCTGAGGATCGATGAAGTTGTGGTGACGGGATTGTCCGGCGAGATTCCCCGCTCCCAGCTTGGTAATTCGATCGCCAAGGTTGCAGGGAGCGATATCGCCAAAGTACCGGTGACCTCCGTGATGGATGCCCTGGCGGGCAAAGTTGCCGGGATGCGGGTTTCGAAGAATTCCGGAACCCCCGGAGCAGGGACGTATATCACCCTCCGCGGCCGTCGAACGGTGACCGGGAGTTCCCAGCCACTATATGTGGTCGATGGTGTTCCCATCGATAACAGTTATGTGTACTGGGGCTCGGGAAACGTTCAGACGCCAAACCGCGCGAGCGACATCAACCCGAACGACATCGAGTCGATCGAGGTCCTGAAGGGCGCATCGGCCGCGGCCATCTACGGGGCACGCGCATCCAATGGCGTAATCCTCATTACGACGAAGACGGGGAAATTGAGCGAAGCCGGCAAGCTTGCCAGGATCAGCTACAGTACGTCATACAGTTATGACGACGTCCCAAGTTCGCTTTCGGTCCAGAAGACCTACGGCCAGCGGATTCCGTACAACGACGCTACGGGAGCCGGCGGCTCGACCGATTCCTGGGGCGCTGCCCTTGCACCCGGAACACCGACCTATGACCATTCGACGGACGTGTTCCAGAGCGGCTCCATCATGGAGAATTCCCTGTCGGTTTCCGGTGGAAGCACGACCTTCCGGTATCTGGCATCCGGTTCATTCACCGATCAACGGGGTGTGCTCCGGAACTCGGATTATGCGAGGCAGAATATCCGGTTGAACCTGAACTATGTTCCGTTCAACAGTCTGGGAATCCGGAGCAATTCGAATTTCATCAACCAGGGGGGCAACCTTCCGCAGGATGGAAGCAACACGGCGGGAATCCTGCTGGGCGCCCTGCGTTCACCGCCGGAATTCGATCACAAGAACTACCTCCGGCCGGATGGTGTCACACAACGAAGGTTCGCCTCGTACGACAACCCATTCTGGACGATGGAGTTCAACAAATACAATCTCGAATTGACCCGGTTCATCCACAGCACAGGATTCGACTATGACTTCTATGAAGGGATGCGTTTAACCGGCAACGTCGGATGGGATCGTTACAACCAGTTCGATTTCCGCCGTCTGTTCAACGGATCGGCCGGATCGACTCCTGCCAACGCAGGTCAGGTTGACCAGTATCGCTGGACGAACAACGTGGTCAATACGGACCTGATGTTGAGCGGGAAATATCAGTTTACGAGCGATATCCTCGGCACGCTTGTGCTTGGGCAACAACTTTCCTTCTTTGTGAGCAACAGCACGACCGGTAACTCAAGCACAACGCTCCCGTTCTATGACGAGATCGGTGCGGGCATCACGAAGAACGCTTCTTCGAGCCGTTCGGAAAGCCGGATCTACTCCTATTACACTCAAGGGACCGTCAACGCGTGGGATCGTGTGACCGTCACCGGCGCAGTGCGACGCGACGCGGGCTCAACCTTTGGCAAATCGTCCCCCGTGCATTACTATCCAAAGGCAAGTATCGCGTACCGGCTCTCACAGGAATCTTTCATGCAGGATCTGAAGGGCATCATCGATGAATTCAAGATCCGTGCGGCATGGGGACAGGCGGGTAGGACACCGGGCGTGTATTCCACCAACTACCTGTATACCACGACGGGATTTTTCGATCCGTGGGGTCGGGGAGTCAGCGCCGGACGCTCGCCACAGATCGGCATCCGCCAAGACACATTTGCGGGGAATGACGAGACGAAACCCGAGTTGACAACCGAGATCGAAGCCGGTTTTGACGGGGCATTCTGGGATCGTCGCGTCAATCTCGAATTCTCGTACTACCGCCAGGACATCACAGAGATGCTCCTGAACGTGACTGTCCCCACCTCCACCGGCTATTCGAATCAACTGAGGAATGCCGGCGAGATGTGGAACAAGGGATTCGAGGTAAAGCTCGACATTAACCCGATTCGCATGGATGCATTCGCGTGGATCATCGGGTTCAATTACGCGAAGATCACAAACGAGGTTACCAAGCTCGAAGGTTTTGAATCCTCGTACGTCACGATCGGCGGCGCCTTCCAGGGGCATTACAATATCGCGAAAGAAGGTCGCCCCCTAGGAACCTGGTTGGGCACAGGGTACGAGCGCGACGCCAGCGGGAACATGGTATACTCAGATCCCAGCGATCCGACACGAAGGGACAACTTCCTCGGTCGGCCGATCAAGGGTGCCCCCCGCCTCAACAGCACCTTTGTTGAACTCGGGAAAGCGGACCCGGATTGGACCGGCTCGATCCGGAACGATTTCACATTCCTGAACGGCGATCTGAATGTGTCGGTAATGTTCGATATTGCCCAGGGATTCAAGGTGTGGAACGGGACACGCGGAGCCATGTACAACTTCGGCACGCACGGTGACACGGAAGACCGCGAGGCTCCCTGGTTCAACGAGAAGGGTGATCCGGTGATCTACGAGGGGACGACAGCGTCGAACCTCGGACTTACCGGCGGCCGAACGTACCAACCGGGCGAGCAGTTGCGGCGTGAGGTGTACTATCGCGTGTACGGAAACGGCTTCGCCTACCAGATTACCGAGGTCGGAGTCGAAGACGGCTCATATGTCAAGCTGCGTGACGTCTCCGTTTCGTATCGCATCAGGAAAGTTCCCTTCTTCAATATCGAGTCGATCGTCCTGACGGCTTCGGGAAGAAACCTGAAGACGTGGACCGATTACAGCGGGTACGATCCTGAACTCAACACGTTCCAGAATGCCGAAGGACGCGGGTTCGACTACTTCACGCATCCGCAGATCCGTTCCATGCAGTTCGGCATTGCCATCAACTACTAACCCGGGAGACAGACTCATGAAAAAGAGCATGCTTACCTTGATGGTCGGCCTCCTGGCAGTATCGTGCGTCATCTTTCTGACTGCAGGATGCGACTCAGACCTCGTAGACATCAACAACAGTCCGAATGCTGTCAGTGAGGCGAACGTCAAATCGATCACCGGACAACAGGCGGTTCTCGTCGGACTCCAAGCCATCATCGGAGATTGGTATGCGGGTGACCGATCGCGGGTCACCTCGATCTGGACACGCCAGATGTGCGCGCCGCTGGGATTGGGACGCGCCCAACCAAACTCATGGCAGACGTATTCCGTGACGCGTGGATCCGGTGACGTGATCGACTACAGCTGGAGAAACGGGTTTTACGCCGTCAAACTCGCCAACGATATCATCGATAACGCCGCGGACGCCGGCATCGCGGGCGGAAGCCTAAACCTGTACCTGGGCATGGCAAAGTTCTACAAGGCGCTGGTATTGGGTGAACACGCCGCGCTGTGGGGTGATATCCCGATCGAGACGCGCAATACCGTCACGCCGTTTCCGGTCTTTGTGAAACAGAGCGTGGCATATGCTGAAGTTCAGAAGCTCCTGGACGAAGCGCTCGGTCACTTCCAGGCGGGCACGGCGACGGATGCACGCGATCTGAACTTCCAGGGCAACCAAACCCGTTGGGTAGCGGCGTCAAACTCCCTCAAGGCGCGCTACCACCTCCATGCATTGAACTATGCCGGCGCCGCTACTGCGGCCACTTCGGGAATCCTGACCGGTGGAACCGTCAACGGCATCTGGACACTCGCTCTGACGTCAGAGTATTCCCCCTGGGGACACTGGTCGCAGACCGAGACCGGCGAGCCTCTCCGTGCGAACAAATACTTCGTGGACATGCTGAAGAGCGAAGCCGGAGACACGCGCTTGGCAGCTTATTTCAGCGTCCGTGGTGGTGCGGCAGCGGTCGTGGGTCATGACATCTACGGAGATCTTGGCGGGACGGGCGACGAACTCAACGTCAGCCGGGCTGCCGGGCTTGTCAGGTATCGCGCGTACAACGCACCATTTCCTCTGATCTCCTACGAGGAGAATCTGCTGATCAGAGCCGAGGTGCAGGCTCGTGCGGGAAATACCGCAGGGGCCATCACGGATCTCAATGTGATCCGTACTGGGGCGGGACTGACGGCGAAGGCGGCAGGCGATTTTGCTTCAACGGCCGCCCTCATCACGGAAATCCTGAAACAGAAATACCTGCAGCTTTTCCTGGAAGGCCAGTCGTACCACGACATGCGTCGGGTCAACAAGACGGACGGAACGCCGCTGTACCGCACGGGCATTCCGTACCGCTATTTCTACACGCAGAGCGAACAGACCACAAATCCAAACGTTCCGACCGGTGAAGACCTCTTCACACGGAACGAGCTCTGGTAACTGCCGTGTATCGATCATCGCAAACCCCGGGGCGCGTTCCGTTCCGGGGTTTGCTTTTTCAGTCTCCAACATTCATGAACAATGCCCGGGTCACGCTTGCCGCGTTTGTTCTCACATTCCTCCTGCAACAATGCGGACAGATCACCGCTTATGAAGAGGAATATGATGTCGCTGTCCTCGCGTTCATCGAACATTTTTCCGTTGACGATTCGGTAACCCAGCATTCGATTTCGGTTGCGTTGAAAGGCACGTTCGGTGAGTCGACCGCATTCCAATTCGACCGCATCAATGTTGCGCGATCCGATACCCTTTTCCGGATCGGGGTTTGGGGACGGGAAGCGTACAAGACCGGCGTCGTCTATCCTTTCAAGCACGTGGGAATCGATACGGTCCTGATCCTGAGTTCTCCGCTGAAGGGCCTGCACTATATCGACGTGATTGCTGCGCAGGGGGTATTGCGCGACTCGACTACTGTTTATTGATCAAACTACTTGTACATTCCACGCAGAATCATGGTCAAAACGGCAGGGATAATATTATGGGTTGTTCTGCTCTCAGCCCACGCATCTGAACTTCCCGACCCGCAAACGGGAACGAGGGAGAAAATCGCCCTCCTTCCCTTCGAACAGAAGGGGTTGTCACAAGAGGAAACTGCCCTGCTTCCCAAAAGGTTTGGCGAACTGCTCCAGTCGACGGGAACGTTTGAAGTGATGCGTCAGGATGAGATGCTTCGTCTTTTTGCAGAAGCCGATTTCAAGGATCTCGAAACATGTACGTACTCCTATTGCCTTGCGGATGCAGGAAAAATCCTGGGTGTCCAGAAGGTCATGCATGGCAGCATTACCCGGCGTGGGAACCTGTACTCGCTGCGACTCCGGATGGTCGATGTCCGGAACGCAGAGATCGTGCTCGATCGGAAATCAGAATTTTCCGGCAACTTCGACCGGATGGTTTCGAGCCTGCTCCCCGGAGAAGCGAAAGCCGCGGGTGAGTACGAGTCGGAATCCGGGTCGCAATGGTATATTGTGACGGCTGCCGTACTGGTGACGGTCGCCGCAATCTATTGGATCTACAAATCGTTCGACAAAACAGGTTCGTCTGAGAGCACGGGGGGCGGGGACGCCACACCACAGTAGAAATCGTAGGGAAGGATCTTCCAAAGTCCGTCCGGCTCAGCCGTAGCCATCAAGGAGGGATGCAACAATGCCCGGGACCATCGGAGCGGGTTTTTTGCCCGCAATCCGACAACCATCCGCTTTTGCTGCCGCCATGGTCATCCTGCTGGCGGCCCCTCCCACGCTCGCCCAGCCCTCCACACTCATTCGCGGCAGGATCATCGATGCCCTGACGCGTGAACCGATCCCTATCGTCAACGTGGTCGTCACCAATACCCCATACGGCGCAGCTACAGACAGCGCGGGGATGTTTCAGATCGTCGATCTTCCCTCCGATCTCTACGTACTGGAGTTTCGCCACGTCGCCTACCAGAAACGATTCCATGTCCTTCGCCTTCGACCTTCCGAGCAGGTGACCTTCACCGTGGAGATGCACGGAGAAACGATCAAGTTGCCCGAGGTGGACGTCGCCGCCACCCCGGAGGAGGCGCGTCGGCTGAAACAGACATACGCCAGCACGATCATCACCGCCGTCCAGATCGAACGGAGCGGAGCAAACAAACTATCGGAGATCCTTCAAGCTTACGAGCCGGGAGCATCGGTAAGTCCTCAGGCCCGCCGGAGACGACTGTTTTCCGCCTCTTCCTGGGCACCCTATTTGATATATCTTGACGGCGCCTACGTCCAGTATATTTCAGGCGGACTCGATAACATCGTGGATGTGGGCCAAATTGAAAGGATCGAGGTAAGTCGTTGGGTGGGGGCTTCTCCGAATGTCGGTCCGGGGACAAGCGACCGAGTAATTCACATCTACACAACACGACCCAGGAATTAAGGCGGAGTTCGCTGAGGAGCGCAATCCCATTCCGTTGGGAAGAAGATTCCCGGTGGACAGCACCATCTGTCTTCAACGAGCCTTTCCTCCCGTCTCGCCCAACCATAACTCACAGCAACGTCTAAGAAGGCATTCAGCTTGTCTTCAGGGACAAACTGTCCGTAACGATCAGCCCATACTGGCGTTTCCAAAAATTCAAGCCGGTGTTCTTGCCTTGTGCCCTCTGTCCAATTTACCGCGCTCTCGCCTGTAGCACGGCAACATTCTCGATATGGTAGGTGTGGGGGAACATGTCGACGGGCTGGAGCTTCCGGAGTGCATACTTCTCAGCGCAAAGCAGTTTGACGTCGCGAGCCTGCGTGGTGGGATTACAGCTTACGTAAACGATGCGGGAGGGTGAAAGAGAGAGGATCTCCTCCACTACTTTGGCATGCATCCCGCTGCGCGGCGGGTCTATGATGAGCACATCCGGTTTGTTCTGTGCGTTCATCCACCCCGTCTCTTTCGTGAGCCGGTCCTTGAGGTCGCCTGAGATAAAGGTGCAGTTCGTCACGTTGTTGCGCTCTGCATTCCTGCGTGCGTCCGTAACTGCGCTCTCAACCGATTCAATGCCAATAACCGACTTCACCGCATCGGAAACAAACATGGCGATCGAACCCGTACCCGAATAGAGATCCCACACGACGTCCATCGGCCCCAGGTCCGCAAACGACCGGGCAACGGTGTAAAGACGTTCGGCTTGCGCCGTATTTGTCTGGAAAAACGAGCTGGCGGAAATGCTGAAAGTATGATTGCCCAGCCGTTCGTGAATCACCCCGCTTCCCCGGTACACTTTTTCCACCTCCCCGAACGCAATCTGGGCTTTCTTCGCATTGATGGTATTCACAACCGTCGTCACCCCGGGAACAACTGCGCACACTTCGTCTGCATAGCGCTCCATGATCTCCGGGCGATCCTCGAACGTAACCAGGTTCACCATCAGCTCAGCGGTCCGCTTGCTCTGACGGATGACCAGGAAACGAAAATATCCCGTGTGCGTGTCCGAGTTATAGACAGCGAGTCCGCTCTGCAGGGCAAAGGCACGCGTGAACGTCAGGACGGCATTCGATTCGGGAGACTGGAGGTGGCATTCCTTGATGTCGAGAACCTTGTCGTACCGTTGAGGGACATGCAGACCCAGGTAAAGATTGTGGGTGGAGGGTGGCGGGTTTGAGGGATCCAATGAGAGGAACGCTGTCGCATTCCTTAATTGTAGGCCTCCGGCGGTGGTAGGTGCTGAGTCGTTGTTTGTTTCTCCAAGGTCAACCCTTACCGGGGGTGCGACAAGCCATTCCTGATCGGAAAATGAAAACTCCATCTTGTTCCGATAGAAGTACTTCTCGTCCGATCCGATGATTGGGAGAACTTCAGGATTGGAGAATCCGCCGATCCGTTCGAATGCGTCCACCACATGCTGCCGTTTGAACCGCAGTTGAGCTTCATAGTCCACATGCTGCCACTTGCACCCACCGCACACCCCGAAATGATCGCACTGGGGTGTAGTGCGGAGAGGCGATGGCTGTTCAATCGCGACGACCTTTGCCTCGGCAAAATTCTTTTTCACCTTAAAGAGCCGGGCCCGGACAACGTCACCCGGCACAGCCCCTTCGACGAAAACCACAAAACCGCCTTTTCGGCCCACGGTTTTTCCTTCGTAGGCGGCGTCGTCGATGGTGAGCTGGATCTCATCGCCACGCTTGAACTCAGTCAGGCCCTTGTCCGGAATGTCGGTCATAAACTCATCCAATAGCTCACCTTGAGCAGGAGAACGTTTTCCAATGGGAGCTGAAACGTATCTCTGAAATCGTCTCCGAATGACGTACTGTACAGGCCATGCTCGCCGCTGCGAGCCTGAGACCAGACGAGGTAGACAGTGCTCCCCGGCAAATATTCCCACCGAAGAACAAGGTTGGAATTAAGGGACACCCGATTGAAGTTCTGATTCGGTTGCACAAGGGCCGGATCAACCAGGCCCTCTCTTCCGTCCCGGTAGTAGAAACGGTACTGTTCAAATTTTCCCTTCGCGAAGAAGATCTGGAGATACCACTGCAGGGTGAGATCACGAGTGAAGACGTGTGACCCGCGGGAGGTCAGATCCCATTCAGATGTCGTCCGTTCTGCAAAGACAGAGGTTTCGCTGTTCGCATCGAGGTTTGCGACCCACGCGAAGATGTTGCTTCGCCGGATGTGTTCCAGTTCAAACTGAAGAGTCAGATTGGAAGCCGGCTTGAGTTCCAGTTCAAATCCCGCCCCGAACCATCGGCCGTTCCGAATGTCACGGCCGAGTTCGAGTCCCAATTCCGCCACGACATGTTCACGACTGTCGGTTTCGAGGAACAGGTTCAAATTCCTGGTAGCAGGTTTATGATACAGCCCTCGTCCGCGTGTTTCCCGGTCGTCGTGCTTTCCTTCATTGATCTGAGCCTCCACGCCCAATTCCCAGTAGCTCGGAAAAAGTACATACCCCTCAAGATCCACGGAATGAATAAGCTCCGCCCCGTCGAAATTCCGCCGTAAATGCCAGCTTGAACTGACATTATAGATTCTCTTCAAATCGGTCACTTCGTCATCTCGGTAGAGAAGTTGTGCCTGCCAGCCATAATCATTCGGCCGGCGGAAAAAACCGATGTCGTTAATATTGTATCGTTTGGAAGTATAGTCGAAAGAGAGATATCCTCGCCAGTGTTCTCCCCCGTCCTTGCTGAAATTTATTTTCCCAGCCGAGCCATCCATGCGTTGGTCATTGAAGCCCGTTGTCCGGGAACCGGCCCAGAATCCGTCCATGCGGTACATGCTCTCCTGGAACTTCAGATTCCAGTCGACGCCCGTCGTCCAGGCAGGAAGCCGCCCTTCGCGATTCACGGAGGTCAACATCATGCCCACGTTCGAATTGCCGCTGAAATCCTGGCGCAACCGCACAAGACTGTAGTTGGCGAGCGGTTCCACCACGGCTTCCCGTTTGACGCCCAGGGGATCAACGAGAATCGCCGTTTCCTCCCGGGTGACAGCCTCGAGCACTCCGATGGAGAGACCGCTTGCGGTCTTTCCAGAAATCTTCGCGGCACCGAGAATGGTGGCAAAGCGTGGTTCGCGTTCGACGTACCCTCCTTGAGGCGGATCGATGCTGAGAGCGCGCCCGATTCTTCTCGAGTAGAATAGTCCCGGTCCGGTCGGTCCGCCAAACGTCGTAAAACGAATGATCTGCGATCCTTCGACAAAGAAGGGACGTTTCTCCGGGTAGAACGTTTCGAAGGTCGAGAGGTTCAATTCTGCCGGATCGGCTTCCACCTGACCGAAGTCCGGGT
>DKJQ01000334.1 GCA_002454845.1 Ignavibacteria bacterium UBA6688 | reverse complement strand
AGAGAGTTACACAAAGAAAAGCCGTTCCCTGTGTAACTCTGTGGTCCCTCCGAAGGAGTCCCTTTGGGATCGGTGTCTCTCCCTGCCCGACGGCCGTCGGGTGTGTAATTTCTTTTCTCTGAGACTGAACACCACCCAGGGAAGGGTCGGCCCAGTCTCTTCGTGCAGTTCATTTCTCGGAAGACCGTTGGTTTTAAACCATCTCCGCCGTACATTGAGCCCTTACCGTATGCGACGTATTAATATCTATATCCTCATGGGCATCCAGCTGATGATCGCCGGGGGAACCCACATCGTGGCCAAGGCTGTCGTCACCCAGGTGGACCCTGCCGTGGTCCTGCTGCTGCGTTCGATCATCTCCTCGTTCGGGATGATGGCGATCTTTTCCCTGAAAGGGAGGAGGCTGGCCATTGACCGGGAAGATGTCGGTGCTTTCCTCCTGCTGGGAGTGCTGGGCATTCCGTTGAACCAGTTTTTTTATCTCTATGGGATGCAGTTCACAACAGCTGCGAACGGAGCTCTGCTTTATGCCGCCACGCCGTCGTTCGTCCTGGTCCTTTCCCATTTCATGTTGAAGGAGTCCATTACCCTCAAAAAGAGCTTTGGGATTGCCCTCGCCTTTTTCGGCATTAGCATCGTTGTTTTCGAACGAGGGATTGATTTCTCATCCCAGTATACATTCGGGAACATTATGGTGTTGATCGCTGTCGTGGCATGGGCCCTGTTCACCATCCTGGGAAAAAGAATGATCCTCAAGTACGGCGCCCTCCACACGACGGCTGTCATGATGCTGTTCGGCTCCGTTTCGTTTTTCCCGTTCGGGGCAGTTCTGGCGGTGGATTTTCCTTTTTCGCAACTCTCGTTCGGGCAATGGTCCGGAATTCTTTATCTTAGCGTCGGAACCTCTATCATAGGCTACTTGCTCTGGTACTATGCCCTCAGCCGCATCGATACGGCAAAAGTCGCCGTTTTTGCCAACGGGCAGCCCATTTTCGCAACCCTTCTTTCGGTTGTCTTCCTTGATTATACCATCACCGGGAGCTTTGTGACGGGGGGCATACTGACGCTGATTGGGGTCGTCATCACACAACTTGGGTAGGATAGATTGCATGTTTCATTGGGATCCGGACTGGACCACCGGAGTCTCAAATCAAACATTCCTATCTAAGGGGGTTGTATGAATGCGACGTATGTGGCGGCGTATGGTGTGTTGAGCATTTTGCTCGGGTACTGGAGCTGGCACAGGGGACACGGTTTCTGGCTCGGGCTTTGCTTTTCTCTCCTTTTGACTCCTGCCCTTGGATTTCTGACCGTGGTGTTGACACCGGCGGTCGTTTTGGTGGAGACGGCACGGGGCAGGAAACGATCATGTCCTCACTGTTTTGAGCTTACCCGCATCGAGGGGCAATTCTGTGACTTGTGTGGCAGGAATATCGCCCGCGAAACCGTGACCGGTTTCCTCCGCCTCGGGGAGCTGTTTGTTGGGTTGGTGGTAACGATACTTGCGGTCCACCTGCTGATGGAAAATCCCTTCAAACCCTCCAGTCAGACGACGATGCAAAAGATTGAACAGGCGATCCAGGGAGAGAGGGTGAAGCAAGGGTCATAAGCATCAGGACCCAAGCCTTTGATTCCACCTCCACGATTCAGGTATCTTCAGGGTCGATCTTTCAAACAGCCCGCGATGTGCATCGCGGGCTGTTTTTGTAATTGCTTCTCCCATCCATTTTCAATATCTTTGTGCCGTTCCCCGGTGTTGGAAGGGGATGTCCGGTCTGTCAAAGTCCGTCGCACGACTACAGCACTCTTGGAGAGGTGGCCGAGTGGCTGAAGGCACAGGTTTGCTAAACCTGCATAGGGGGTAACCTCTATCGAGGGTTCGAATCCCTCCCTCTCCGCGAACAGAGGTGCGGCGAATGTCAAATCGGGACTAAGCGTTCGGTAGGTGTTTCCCTCAGCCTACGTCGACTTCCGGCGGTTCGACTTGCCCATGGAGAGCTGGCAGAACGGCTATTGCACCGGTCTTGAAAACCGGCGCCCGCAAGGGCTTGGGGGTTCGAGTCCCTCGCTCTCCGCAAAACTGCGTTCCGAAGGAGAAGCGAAAGTTCGTATCGCAGACGTCGGAGGATATCCGTAGGAGCAAGCGTCCCTGGTTCGGACGCTTTTTTTGTATCTCGCAGGAAAGCAACAGGATCATCCCTGTAACATAATGACACCAGGAACATCACAACCGGTTCGCGTTCGATTCGCTCCCAGTCCGACGGGTTACCTTCACGTCGGCGGTTTGCGAACCGCGTTGTACAACTACCTGTTTGCGAAGCACCACAACGGCAAGTTCATCCTCCGCATCGAGGATACGGATCAAAGCCGCAAGGTGGAGGGGGCGGTCGAAAACCTGATCTCAACCCTCTCCTGGGCGGGAATCCCATACGACGAGGGGATTGATCGACCCGGTGATTTCGGTCCCTATGTCCAGTCGGAACGGTTAGACCTCTATCGTCGGCATGCGGAAGAGCTGATCCGGTTTGGGAAGGCATACTATTGTTTCTGTACGCCGGAGCGCCTGGAGGAGGTTCGCAAGAAACAGATTGCAGCCAAGCTTCAGACCTCGTATGACCGTCATTGTCGGAATCTCGATAAGGATAACGTGGAGTCCCTGCTTGCGGCAGGGGAGAACCATGTCGTTCGCATGAAAGTCCCCCTGGATGGGGAGTTATCCTTCGAGGATGAAATTCGGGGAATAGTCACGATCGCCTATCAGGTGCTCGACGATCAGGTCCTGCTGAAATCGGACGGCTTTCCCACCTACCACCTTGCCGTCGTGGTCGATGACCATCATATGCAAATTACTCACGTGATCCGGGGCGAGGAATGGCTGCCGAGTACGCCGAAGCATATTTTGCTGTTCCGCTCCTTCGGCTGGGAGACTCCAGTGTTTGCTCATCTTCCATTGCTGCTGAATCCTGACAAGAGCAAATTGAGCAAACGGCAGGGGGACGTGGCTGTTGAAGAGTACCGCGCCAAGGGATATCTCCGGGAGGCGCTGGTGAACTTCGTGGCATTCTTGGGGTGGAACCCGGGGGATGAACGGGAGATTTTTTCCCTCGAGGAGCTTGTCCGGGAATTCTCGCTGGAGCGTGTCGGTAAGTCGGGTGCGGTTTTTAACGTCGAGAAGCTGAACTGGTTGAACTTCGAGCATCTCCGGAGAAAGTCCGATGTGGACATTCTCTCCATGCTCAGAGAGTATCTTGCAGCTTCGGAATTTGCGGCGACACAGTTTGACGATGCATACCTTTTGAGTGTGATCAGCGCCATGCGAGACCGCGTGTCGTTCGTCCGGGAGTTTGTCGAAAAAAGTCCCTATTTCTTCAAACCCCCCATTGAATACGATCCGACCGTGGTCAAGAAGCGATGGAAATCTGAAACACCGGAGTTGTTGAGAAGGTTGATCGGGGAGTTTTCAAGCCTCGGAAATCCGGCGAAAGAGGACTTCGAGGCCGCGCTTCACCGCACGGCGGAGGCATCGAAGGTTGGGAACGGCGAGATCATTCATGCAGTCCGCCTGGCAGTGTCGGGGATCGGGACAGGGCCCGGTTTGTACGATATTCTCTTCCTTCTCGGCAAAGAGGAGTCGATCAGGAGAATCGCCGCGGCGATCCATACGTTGGGATAGTTTCCACGCGGGGGATTGTGGCGCGTTTCGAAATCACCCACCCCTCCGTAGACTTGCGGAGGGGAGAAAAGTGTTGATGGAAGAGGGTCAAATCAAACAAGGTTCTGGTCATGGAGAAGTTTAAGCTCACCGATCACAAGAAGTCCGACGAGGAAAGTCCGGAACGGCGAAATTTTGTCCGGGATATCGTTGAAGAGGACCTGAAAACCGACAAGTTCGGAGGGATGGTGCATACCCGCTTTCCGCCCGAACCGAACGGCTATCTGCACATCGGACACGCGAAATCGATCTGTCTCAACTTCGGGCTTGCGCGGGACTACAAGGGTCTTTGCAATCTCCGGTTCGACGATACCAATCCTACAAAAGAGGAGTCGGAGTATGTCGAATCGATCAAACTCGATGTCCGGTGGCTGGGTTTCGACTGGGGTGACCGGGAGTACTATGCCTCTGATTACTTTGACCAACTCTACGAATTTGCCCTTACCCTGGTCAGGAAGGGAAAGGCGTATGTTTGTGACCTGACGGGGGATGAAATACGACAGTATCGAGGGACGTTGACCGAGCCCGGCAAGGATAGCCCTTACAGGAACCGATCGGTGGATGAGAACCTTGATCTCTTTCAACGAATGCGAAAGGGGGAATTCCCAAACGGGTCACGGACACTTCGGGCGAAGATCGACATGGGTTCGCCGAACATAAACATGCGCGACCCCGTTCTGTACCGAATCCTCCATGCAACCCACCACCGGACGGGCGACGCGTGGTGCATCTATCCGATGTACGATTGGGCGCACGGGCAATCAGATTCCATCGAAAAGATCACCCATTCAGTCTGCACCTTGGAATTCGCAGACCATCGTCCACTCTATGACTGGTTCCTCGACGAACTCGGTATCTACCATTCCAAACAAATCGAGTTCGCACGGCTGAATCTTACCTACACCGTTATGAGCAAGCGTAGACTTTTGCTTCTGGTGGAAGAGGGGCTGGTGAAGGGTTGGGATGATCCCCGCATGCCCACCATCTCAGGCTTGCGCCGGCGCGGGTATTCACCGGAGTCGATCCGTCTCTTTGCAGACCGTATCGGCGTGGGGCGGAGCGAGAGCACTTCGGATGTTGCCTTGCTCGAGGATTGCGTCCGGGATGATCTCAACAGGCGGGCCCCCCGTGTGATGGCTGTCCATCGCCCGGTCAAGCTGGTGCTTGAGAACTATCCCGAGGGAGTCGTGGAGGAGCTTGAAGCGGTGAATAATCCCGAGGACCACTCGGCCGGTTCGCGCACGATTCCATTCTCCAAGATCCTCTATATCGAGCAGGATGATTTTCGGGAGAATCCTCCGAAGAAATACTTCAGACTTTCACCCGGGATGGAGGTGAGGCTCCGGTACGCCTACATCATCAAGTGCACGGAGGTTATCAAGGACAAGGCGACAGGGCAAATATTGGAATTGCGATGCACCTACGACCCTGAAACCAGGAGCGGCTCGCCCCAAAGTGCACGGAAGGTCAAGGGGACTATTCACTGGGTTTCGGCGGCACACGCCAAAGATGCAGAAGTTCGTCTGTACGACCGCCTGTTCACGGTGGAGAACCCCGGCGGCGATGACTGGCGTTCGTTCCTCAACCCTCATTCGTTTGAGCAGGTGCAGGGTTGCAAGGTTGAGCCGGGGTTGGCGACGGCGAAAGCAGGCGAGCGATTTCAATTCGAGCGGCTCGGTTACTTCTGCGTGGATGAGGATTCTGCGGGGGAGAAACTTGTGTTCAACAGGACGGTCACGCTGCGGGACACCTGGGCCAAGATGGAGAAAGCGACGGATAAGACCTGACAGGTTTCGCAAATCTGCCAGGTCTTGCATCTGCCACGCTCGCATAGTTTGCCTTTTGCTGATTGGTTCTCTATATTTTTCCCGTCATTCTTTTTCCCAATTTCGATCGCTGCCTTCGTGCCGAAACGTCCATCCCCGTCCCTTGATGTTATCCGACTCCGCAATGCGGTCTTTTACGCCTATCATGGCGTCCTCTCCGATGAACAGTCCCTGGGCGGCAAGTTCGAGGTGGATGTTGACCTCTCCTGTGACGTCTCGAAGGCTGCAAAGAACGACAGCCTGGGGCAAACCGTGGATTACGAGCGTGTGTACGATTCGATCAAGACCCTCGTCCTCGGAAAAAAATATTTCCTCATCGAGGCCCTGGCAAACACCATAGCCGAGGGACTGTTGAAGAAATTCAGGGCATTGCAGGAAGTCGTGGTCCGGGTCCGGAAACCCGGTGCGCCGGTACGGGGAGTGATCGATTACGTCGAGGTGGAGATCAAGCGGACAAGGAAACGGTGAAGCACATTTTTGTGGGACTCGGCTCCAATGTGGGCGACCGCCTCGCCTTTCTCCGGTCCGCCGTCCGGGAGCTGGGAAGGCTTGAAGGTACGGGGATTGTGCAGTGCTCGTCGGTCTACGAGACGGAGCCGGTAGGGAAGAGAGATCAGGCTTACTTTCTCAATGCGGTGGTCGAACTGAGCTCGGATGGAAGTGTGGCCTCATTCCATCAACGTTGTCAGGCCATCGAAACGGGTTTGGGCAGAACAAAAACGGTGCGTTGGGGACCTCGGGAGATCGATCTCGATCTTCTCTATTTTGGAAGCGAACGACACACAGCAGGGGATCTCATCGTTCCCCATCCCGAGACGGCAAATCGACGGTTCGTGCTTGTTGGGCTCCACGAACTTGCCCCCGGGTTTATGGATCCGGTGCTGAAAAAGTCCATCGCAGACTTGCTGCGACTCTGTCAAGATACCAGTGGGGTCACGAAAACCCGATTTTCCATTTATCCTGAATGAACGGAGTCCGGATTGCAAGCTCCTCCGCGTGAAATTCGACATATCGCCATAGAAGGGGTGATCGGTGTGGGGAAGACGACCCTTGCTCGTATGGTGTCGGAGCGACTCTCCGCGCGGCTTGTCCTCGAGCGGTTCGAAGAGAATCCTTTTCTTCCGAAATTCTATGAAGACGCGGAACATTACGCATTTCAGACGCAGATGTTTTTTCTCCTGAGCCGGTACAAACAGCAGCAGGAGTTGTTCCAGGCGGATCTGTTCCACAATTTCGTGATCACGGATTATATTTTCGAGAAGGATAAGATCTTCGCCTACCTGACACTGGAGGACGAGGAATTGAAGCTTTATGAAACGCTTCTGGGGGCGATTGAGAAGGCGATCCCGACTCCCGACCTGGTCGTGTACCTACAATCCAGCGTCGAGAGGTTGATGGCGAACATCAGGGCCCGCGGGAGAAAGATGGAGGAGAACATGTCCGAAGAGTACATCCGGGACCTCAACGAGGCGTATAACTATTTCTTCTTTCGCTACAAGGCAACACCGCTGTTGATCGTAAAGTCGACGGAGTTGGATTTCGTACACCATGAAGAGGATTTCGAAGATCTCCTGCAGCAAATCCTTCGCCCCAACCGGGCTCCCGTCGAATATTATAATCCAGTGAGGAGGGGATAGCGGCTTGCTCACGTTTCTTCGGTTTCTCATTTTTGGCGCAATCGTATTTTACATCTTCAGGTTCCTCCAGCGCCTCCTTCGATCGTTTGTCACTTCCGGCAACCAGAACCCTCCGCAGGAGGCTCCGCCGCCTTCGACTCCTCCTCCCATCGATATGGGCGATGTCAAGGACGCGAGCTTCCAGGATATCCACGACGACGAAAAACCTTCCTGACGTTGGCAGGAGTAGCGGTTCCGTCTCGAATGGGACCGAAGCACCCGAAGGTAGTGTGGGGCACGGCCGCGGTGGAAGTGAAAGACAGCTCTTCAGACCGATCAGCCACTCCCCCGGGATTCCGGGAACTCCATCCGTAGATAACCATCCTCAGTTTTTCCGGTAAATCATCCCTGACGTACAGAAATGTGTTTGAAGATAACCCATTAGTTTGCTATATTGACGGCGAATTTTTTGCCTCAGATGCAGCATCCGGAGAACCATGAAGCGAGTCTATATCGAAGAGTTAGGCAAGCACGTCGGTGAGGAGGTCTTCCTCCAGGGCTGGCTTTACCATAAGCGGTCGAGCGGGAAGATCCGTTTTTTACTGCTCCGCGACGGTACCGGCGTTGTGCAGGGAGTGATGATGAAAGGGGCTGTTCCGGAAGAGACCTTTGCCCGTTTCGATGAACTGACGCAGGAGTCCTCCTTCGCCCTCCGGGGAAAAGTCCGGAAGGAAGACCGCGCTCCGGGAGGATTCGAACTGGAAGTCTCGGACCTCACCCTCTATGCGATTGCCCGGGAATATCCCATTACCCCCAAGGATCACGGCGTGGAGTTCCTGGCCGATCGCCGTCATCTCTGGTTGCGTTCCTCGCGCCAGCACGCCATTATGCGTGTGCGTCACCGTATCATCAAGGCGATTCGTGATTTCTTCGATGACCGCGGGTTTACCCTCGTCGATTCCCCTATTCTGACCCCAGCCGCGTGTGAGGGAACCTCCACGCTGTTTGAGACCGAATACTTCGATCTCGGGAAGGCGTACCTGACCCAGTCTGGGCAACTGTATGCCGAAGCTGGTGCTTTGGCGTTCGGAAAGGTGTATTGTTTTGGACCTACCTTCCGGGCCGAAAAATCCAAAACCCGGAGGCACCTCTCCGAATTCTGGATGGTCGAGCCGGAAGTGGCTTTTGCCGACCTGAACGATGATATGGACCTTGCGGAAGAATTTCTGGAGTACATCGTTCAATCCGTGCTCAAGGACCGGGCGGCGGAGTTGAAGGCATTGGAGCGGAACATTTCGTTTCTTGAAAACGTCAAGCGTCCTCTCCCGCGCATTTCGTACGACGAGGCTGTCAACATCCTCCACGCGAAGGGCGTTCCCTTTGAATGGGGAAACGACTTCGGAGCCACGGATGAGACGGTCATTTCCGAACAATTCGATCGCCCCGTTATGGTGCACCGTTACCCTTCCCAGGTCAAGGCGTTTTACATGAAACGGGACCCGGATAATCCGAACGTCGCGCTTGCTGTTGATGTGCTTGCGCCGGAAGGATACGGAGAGATTATCGGCGGCAGTCAGCGCGAAGACGACCTGGACGTCCTGCTTGGACGGATCAAGGAGCATAACCTTCCCCAGGACGCGTTTGAATGGTATCTGGATCTGCGGCGGTACGGCACCGTGCCC
The DNA here is from genome assembly GCA_002454845.1 of Ignavibacteria bacterium UBA6688. GTDB lineage: Bacteria > Bacteroidota > Ignavibacteria > UBA10030 > UBA10030 > UBA6688. Next base: position 238 of record DKJQ01000334.1, on the reverse strand, counting down.
CATGCCGGATTTGGCCTTGGTGTTGAACGCACCGTTGCATGGATCTGCGGGCTCGACCATGTGCGCGAGACTATTCCGTTCCCACGAATGATCTATCGGTTGACCCCCTGACCATGCTCACCGTCGCTCACCTCCGGAAAGAATTTGACCGTGTCGTTGCCGTGGACGATGTTTCGCTCACGGTGGCCGCCGGGCAGAAGCACGCGGTCATCGGCTCCAACGGCGCGGGCAAGACCAC
>DKJQ01000143.1 GCA_002454845.1 Ignavibacteria bacterium UBA6688 | reverse complement strand
AGCCAATAGGCCTCCTCAAGATGAAAATGCTCCTCCGAGAGATGGCAGACGGCAAAGAGTTCGAAGTATGGGTCAACAATCGAGTAGAATGTAATTTCGGCGTAGTTCAGGTTGAAGCCTTCATGAGGCAGCGAGTGTTCGTGCGAATGGGCAAATCCTGGAAGGTGGAGGCCGGCGTATTGCTCGTCTGAAACGCTGCGGTGGAGATAGGAGCAATCGAGAATGAGCGAGATATCGGGGACGAACTTTGCCTGGCTGAAGGGCGAGCCCTGCACCGATTGGGTGCCCAAACCCTCCTCTTGGGCGAAAGCTTCCGACATCCCTAAGCAGAGCAGGAATGCCCACCTGTATGTTCGCATGAAAGTCACCTCAGTCGTGAATACCTGGCGATTCCTCCTCAGGACAGACCGCGCTTTGTCATTCAGTCTTCGCGTTCACTTTCTCTGTTCTTGACCGATCCACCACTTGGCGAGGAATGGGAGCAGGGCAACCTGCCCTGCGCCGGCAATAAGTCCGGGGACTAATGCCGCCTGGAAGTATGCCGCATGATCAGTGACGGTCGTATAAGTGAACAGGGCTGCTGCGATGAATACGATTCTCCCCGCCACTGCCGCGGCTGCTATCGCCAGGAACGGATTGAATCGCTTCTCACGAAGAATACCCGCAAGAGAACCATACGTGAGCAGCTCAAGTGTCATTGACGGGAGAACATCCGGCTGCGGAAAACCTGAGAGAACGTAGCTGACCAAAGGTGCCAACATACCTGTCACAGCACCGCTCCGCCACCCATACGTGATTCCGGCTAAGAGAACCGGCCAGTGCATGGGGAGAATGTAGCGGACAGGGGCCCCAAAGACATGGGCGAGGAGCGGCAAGACAACCGCCATGGCGACAAGCAAAGTTTGGAAGACGGAAGCCCGAATACCGGATAGTGGTAACGTCGGCCTCAGAGAGATTGCAGATCCATCATTGTGTGGCATTGTCACATCCCTTTCAAAATGCGCCTGATTTCCCGTGCGTGACTTGCTTCATCCGCCGCCATTTCCTCCAGCTTCACCTTCAGTTCCATTTCTCCGATCTGGTTCGCCCATTCGGCATGCATTTTATAGTTTTCAACGTCGGACATCTCCATCCGCAGGTCGACTTCGAGCATTTCCTTTAACGTCCCGGGCTTCTCAAAACGTTTTGGAGAAGTGCTCGGTTCTCCGCCAAGGTCAACAATGACATCGGTGAGAAAGGATGCGTGTCTCAATTCATCCTGGAGTTCGGGTTTCAACAATTCGCGCAGTTCCGCCCCGGGCAGGCCGAACGACTTTGCGGCCTGATACGTGTAGCGGATGATCGTCCCCCATTCTGCAGCCAGATCGTCATTGAGGCCTTGTATAACCTGTTCTTTTGTCATTGGTTGGTTCTTTCTCTATGAATGATTGAGTTGTCGGTTGAGCCGCGTCGATTTCCCGGTGCATCGTGTTCATCGCCTCAAGGGCGTCGACAACCCCGCCCAATCCAATGTTCTCCACGGTCAACGAATTTCCTTTCAGCCATGCCTCGGCGATCCGATGGTTTTCCGGAAGCACACCGATGGGCTCGATCCTTTCCTTCAGCAGTTCCCTTCTGAGATACGATTCGGTCGGCGCCCCGTTTACCCGATTCAGGATTACCCGGACATCCTGAATTCTCGCCTCCCGGAAGAGCCGGTTGGCAAAATCCACCAACTGAGGATTATCCAGATGGCCCGTTGCCGGTCGTTGGCCCGCCTTCATAAGCTCGACAGTGTGTTTCATCCGGACGGCCATCATCAAGGCTGCCACTGACGGATCGACGACGACGAGCGCTATATCCACGCTGGTGATCACGCCTCGAGCGACATCCTCGAATCCGGCTTTGAAGTCGATCAGGGTTATTGGTTCAGGCACAAGCCCGGTGATTCGAACATCGCGGACAATCTTCGACACGGGTCCGTCACAGCCGGCGCCCGCGCCCATTGTACTCACCTTGCCGGCTGAGAACACCACGACTCCGTTCGCACTCACCGCATAATATTTTGATCCAATTTCCCGGAGCGAAATGTCTGCTCCCGGCAGCGGTGTCGGGTCGTCCACCGGGCATGTGACCGCCCCTCCACTGAATACCATGCCTCCGAAGTGGTCCAGGAGTGGCCTCGGCGCACGCTGCAATCCCAATGCTCTATGAATCCCTTCATTCGTCGAATCGGCATCGAGAACGATTACGCCATATCCCCGGGCGGCCAGCGCGTTGGCCAGAAGCACGGTCACCGTACTCTTGCCGGCTCCTCCTTTTCCGAAAATCCCCAATCTCTTCCCTTTGAGAAATCCTTTCATAGAAACATCTCCTCTCCCCCTATGTTCACGATCCATCCTCCTCGCACTCCATGACACAGCGGTCAGCGACCCAGCATCATGACAATGCCGCCGGTTGTCAGTCCGACAGCGAGGTTCATAAGTTTGATGATAATGAATGCTCGCCGCGAGTGGGCGAGCATCGGCAGCATTCCGTGTCCGTCCTGGACGATGGAACTCGCCAGGAGGATGCTGAACGGGAGGCTTCCCTTTGCATAGAGCAACACGAAGAACATGTGCGGTCCCGATTCGGGGATCAACCCGACCAAGGAAGCGACACCGAGAACGGCCCAGAGGTTTTCCCGGATGACTCCCTCCAGGTTCACTTGTGCGACCAGAACCTCCACGACGAGCAGGGTCCCCAGTGTCCAGAGAAAGATTCGCGGTACATGTTTCCTGGCCACGTGATTCCAGAGATGCGCCTCCAGGAAATGGTCCGGAACGGTCGCAACAATGAAGAGTGCCAGTCCGCTGACGAGAAGGATGGAGATCCGAACCCAGTTCCATTCGGATGGTCCGATCTCGCCGATCGCCGTGGAAAGGACAAACAGCGCAAGGACTACAGCGAGGATGGTCCGGAACGGCGAAAATGATTTCCATTGTGCCAGGATCTGCCCCCGCGGGTAACACTGGCAGTCTTCATACGTGTGGATCTCCAGTTCCCCGCACGATTCAACTCTCATTGACTTGAATCGGCCTGCCATGGTGTCGGTCAGGAATCCCGCAGCCACCCCGATAATGAACAGGATCCCGGACAGGACAAGCGCTTCCTTCGGAATCATGGCCAGCATAACGAAGGTTTCATCGCCGCTGGTGGCGATCATGGCGGCGACAACCGCTCCGAGCGACAGCATCCGGTGGGAATACAGGGCCACGACGATGAAAGCTCCAAGGCAACCGGGCGTTACGCCGAGAAACGCGGCGAGCACGTACTGACGCCAGCGGGAACGGGTCAGTGACTGCTGCCAGGTCCCACTTGTGAGAACATTAACATACTCGATCACCAGCATCATCACGAAGACGAAGCCGGTGATCATCAATGTTTGATTGAAGACTTCGACGAAAGCCGTCATGCCCGGGTCTCCCCGCTGGGCACATCTTGCTGGAGATCCGCGTCCTCCGAAACACCCCCACTCCCGTTTCCCTTGAAAGCGATGAAGTCACCGACCCCGACAGCCAAGCGCTTTGCAATAACGTCGCACTTCGTGACGAGAAGAAAGTAGATGTTCTGTGGCAGATCGATCAATCCTTCCAGGTTACCCTGCCCCTTTGAGATGATGACGTCTGCCCGGTTGAACACGCGGAGAAATTCGTCCGAAGCAGCCTCCAGCACCACGCCGGGCGCGTCGTCACCGGTCGTTAATACCCGGGCCGCTTCCTCCATCCTGACGAAGGCGGCATCGGCCAGAGTTGCGTCGTTCAGAACGGGGCCTCCCCGCACGGCGTAGAAGACCCCCGGGTGGTGCAGGGTTGCTATCAGAAGCTTGTCGAGAACGATTTCACCGCAGTTGTCGCCGATGAAGAGCACGGTTTCTGCTTCGCGGATATCCGACTTGAGAAGGAGGGAGTCGTCGATTGCCAGGGGCGCATTCACAATGCGGTCGATGGTTTCCGTAATGTCCATGTGATGATCAGGTCCGGAATCGATCACATTCCCCGCGATGGCCAAACGGAGTGCGGCATCGAAAGGATCGTCTGCCTCGTTCACCATTTCTTGAAACGTCGGGTACAACGCCATCATGGATCTGTTGGCGTTCTCTTTGACGCTGCGATAAGGGTCGGGTTCGGTCGCCAATGAGCGAATCATACGGTGCATTTCCCGTCCGAACACAGGCGGAGGGATTCGATAGTCAACGGCTGCCAAGAGAGCCAGGAGACGGCGCATGCCGGGCTCGACCGACTCTTCAGGAAGCGTACCTGCCTGAACCAATCTGATGTAGCTTCTGACAATGCATGGTATGCATTCCCACGTCAGATGCACGTATCCTCCCGTTCCCTCAGTGTAATTTGTCGACCCTGTTGACGAGCGTTCCGGCCAGGTACCTGTCCAGGGCATCTTTGACCTTTGTTTCGTCGGTCACAATCATGTCCTTCCCGGCTGCCCGGAGATCTTCCCATGCACTCCGCCCCATGCCATGACTGATGACCACGGTGCAGTCGCTCAATCCTTCGATGAGGGAGCGATGGCTGTGCGGATCACCGGAACCGTGGTGACCCTCCCCGTGATGACCGTGATCCTGTCCCCCCCGGAAGTGTTGAGAAAATGTATTCTGTCTCATCGTTTGTCCGACGATTTTGTTGTCTTCGATATCGAAGACGGCAAAGAATGGACTGCGTCCGAAATGCCGGGAAATTTCTTCCCCGTTCTCTGTTGCCACGGCGATGCGCATGCGTTGCTCCTGTTCTTGTGTGTTTTGGTTTACAGCGTATCCCTTCGTTGTTCGATCCCCAGGTGAACAACCTGTGCGGGAATATCCAGGTTTTGTGCCGGACCGTGATCGATGATCAAAATGCCGTCCAGGTGGTCGATCTCATGCTGGATGACGCGTGCCATGAGGCCGCGGAGTTCCGACGTAACTTCCTCCCCGGCGGCATTGATCCCGCGGACAACGATCGATTCACTGCGTAGGACGTCGACTCCGATCAATGGCAGGCTCAGGCACCCCTCCATGAGGGAAGTTTTCCCTTGTTGGTCGAGGATTTCAGGGTTGATCAGTGAGAGAAGCCCGTCTCCGATATCGGCGACCACGAGGCGTTGCATGATTCCTATTTGCGGCGCGGCCAGGCCGATTCCCTCACGGTTGTGCATTATTCTCGCCATTCCTCTCAAGACTCCGCGCACCGACTTGCTCAGGTTTGTGACGGGCACGGCCGTGTGTCGAAGGATGGGATCCGGATAGAGTCTCAATTGAATGTTCCCTTTTTTAGTTCCTCTTGCCGGGCAACTCCCACTGTACGACTAGCTGTACGCGCGGCGCATTGCTTCATCGGTCACGAGAGGTGCCACAACTTCCTGCCACTCGGGAGTCGTCCATGTGCCCAGCGTTGTGTGGGTTTCGAAATAGCTCTGCGGAATCGGATGTGTCCCGATGACCACATCCATCCCGTATCGGGATTTGATGAAATCACGAAACCGGAAAAGGAAGGGGCAGGGAGGATATCCGACGACGAGTCCCGTGGCGAAATGGACCACCTCGGCCCCGTTCCTCTTCATCTCCTCCGGTGCGTATTCGATGTTGCCTCCGGGACATCCCGCACATGTGGTATATCCCACTAGGTCAACGCGTTTGTCGCGATAGGCACTAAAAGCCCCATCACGATTGCGTAACGCTCTGAAGCATTTTCCTCCGGCGCAGGTGTGGTAGCGGTGACAAATGATGATGCCGATTTTCACAGGATCGTTCATGGCGTTCTCCTTTGATCATGGAAGAACAAGGATGGAAGTCCGGTGCGGAGCGGACTCCCCGGATGAGAGATGCCGGTTATGCTTCCTTCCTGCACGTGGTGCACAAACCGTGAAACTGGATAACATGCGAGACGATCTGGAACCCATGTTTCCGGGAGAGTTCCTTTTCGACTTTACGGAGGAGACCGACCTCTTCATCGACGAAGTCGTCATACTCGATGACGTGCCTGCACGAGGTGCAAACCAGGTGATGATGATGCCCCGGTTTTTTCGGATTTTCCGCGAGCTCGTACCGACAGCGCCCGTCGCCGAAGTTCTGCTTCACCACAATGCCCATCTGCTCGAGCAGGTCGAGGGTTCGATAGACCGTGGTCAGTCCCACGTTGGGGTACACTTTGTGGACCCGGAAGAAGACCTCTTCGGCCGAAAGGTGTTGGATGGTGCTTCCCAAAACATCGACGATGATGCGACGGGGTTTGGTAACGCGCAGCCGATGTTTCTGGAATTGTACGCGCAGGTCTTTGGAGTTCGCGGAATTCATCGGGTTCTTATTGACAATGGATACCATTAACAACTGCAACATGTATGCCGTGAAACAGGGGTGTGGACTGTCAAATTCGCCTCGATTGATGAATTAGAAATGAGAAAGTCCGCACTTTTCTTAAAGTCGGGAGTTGCATTCCAAATTCCGGGGAGGGTGCTTTTCGCGGAAGTCCTGGGGGGAGTTCAACAAAAAAAGGGGAACCCCGAAGGGTTCCCCTTGATCGTCCAACGTCTATCGGATATTACTTAAGAAGAGAGAGCTTTTTGGTCGCAGAGAAGCCTCCCGCCTGCATACGGCAGAAGTATGAGCCGGTTCCGACCTTACCGCCTGCGTTGTCCTTGCCGTCCCATTCGATGGCGTATCGACCCGACTCGCGATGCTCCGACGCAAGCAAGTTGCGCACCAGCCGCCCGTGAATATCGTAGATCGCGAGGTCCACCGTGGCTGCCGCCGGAATGGAAAATTGAATGCGCGTCCGTGGGTTGAACGGGTTGGGATAGTTGTTCTCGAGTTCGTATCCAACCGGGACACCCCCGAGTTCCTCAACTTGGGTCGTGCCTACCCGGTGATCGCCGTGGCATTGTGTACATTCCATCTTTGCGGTAATCGTGGCACTGTGGCACATCTTGCACTCGGCGATGATCGTCGGTGTAACGAATAGGGGAGCAAATGTGGAGGCAAACTTGTCGTTCAGAACCTTTGCCGTGTATGCGGCGACGTCGCCCGTGAGACGCGCACACCTTTCTTTCCGCTCGGTGGAGCTCTCCGCAAACTTGGCAGCCTTGCACCACTCTGCTATCGATGCGTGACAGAGAATGGAGCCGGAAATATTCTGCAGAAGATCCTGGGTGTACTTGTTCTGAGTGTACTTCTGTTCTCGTCCATACTGGTTACTGATGTCGGTAGGGAGCTTTGTCTGGGTATACCAACCATAGACTTCGCTTTCGAGGGCAGTTGCATCGGCGCCGGTCATCACAAGCGAAATGAAGGCCGCTGCCCCGTTGATGGCTCCGCATGTTCCTCCCCACCCGGCACCACCACCGCCGCCGTATACCATCACCTCGCTTGGGAACGATGTCCACGGTTCGCCGATCAAGTCTTTGCATGCGGTGGCGAGTGCGGCAAATGTACCGTAGGAGCATCCGCGTGAGTAATACAGGTCATGCCCGAGGATGCGAACCTTTTCGGGATCAAGGGTCTGATACGGATATGGCCAGGCGGCCAGAGGACCGGCCTTCGCGTTGCTCACAAGGCCCTCCACCATGGCCGCCCCGACGACGGCTCCGGCGGCGTACTTTGTTCCTGATGCGAGAAAATCTTTACGGGAAATCTTCATATGAACCTCCATTATTGGATAGTTTGTTCGAGTGAGACTTCTACCAGACTCTGCGGTTGTTCGGTTTCGACAGGAGCCTCATGAGTGGTGATCGTACGGACACAACCCATGAACTGAGTCCGTCGTTCGACAGGGAGGAGTTCCAGCAGGCTTTTGGCGATCTTCTCCGCTCTTGACTGGACCCGTTCGACTAACGCCAGTCCGGCATCGGTGAGCGTGAGCCGTTCTGTTCGACGATCGGGACTCCCGATCGCCCTTTCGATAAGCCCCCGACACTGAAGCGCCGACAACAATTTTGAAAGGGAACTCCTGTGAATACCCATCTTTTCCGCGAGGCTGCCTGCTGACTCCGGATGATCAAGGTGGAGGAGGAGAATACATTCGAGTTGATATACCGGGAGTTCGACTTCCTTTGCCAAGGCGTTCTGGATACGACGATTCCAGAGCCCAAGCCGGATAATCTCTATTGCTGCAGCCCTGTAGTTGTCCATCAATCACTCCCTGGTGAACTGTCATACTCTTGCAACTTTTGTTCCATGTGAACAGTTGGCGTTTTTCCCTGACAGATCGGCGATTTCTCAACATCGGACGCGTTTTTTATGCTGATTATTTCAACAGTTGTGGAGAAAGTAAACAATGTCGGATTGGTCCTGGATGGGAAAAAGGGACTGATGGGACAAGCCTTTGCCTGGAGCTTTTCTTGGTCTCCGTCCCCAGTCATGTCACCTTTTCTAAAACAGGGATCACAAATGTCGACCAGCGGACATTTTGGCCCGGTGGCGATTCGTGCGCTTCAGACCGGAGGATCGGGACTGGAGTAAAGATCGCCCCCACGTGGGGCGCTCTTGTCTTGTGGGATGAGTTTGGATTCGAATTGTGCAGTGGATTTGGGAACGTTTTTCAACATCCTGAACGATGTCCACTGCAGTGGGTCAAAGGGGGACCCCGGCAGATTGTAAACCGATCCGACACCGCGATCGAGCGGTGCATCTTTCACAGGAATTTCTTATTATTTTCGGTTATTGGTTCCCGCGGGACGGGAGTGTTTCTCACTCAATTTTCAGTGTAGGAGGATGAACCATGGACGAATCGTTGTTCAACGAAGAACAGGAGAGGATTCAAAAAGCACTCAATGAAGCGAAGAAACGTGAGCTTCAGGAAAAATATGGCGCAGAATTCTCTGAAGACAGATCCGCACTCCCCCCAAACATAGAATCTCAGTGGCTCAATTATATAGAGGAATTTGAGCGGCAATTTGAGCATGCCGGACGAGTCACCCTCCAGAAGTTCCTCGGTAATCCAACCTTTACCCCCTTGGCAGAAATTCCACCGGACAGGCTCGAAAGTGAACTCGGGAATGTTATGGAGTTCGTTTCCCTTCACGATATCGGCGTCGACTGCCTGGCCGAAGTATCAAACGAAGAGCTCTATCGGTTCATCACTTCCGAGTTGATTCATCAGGAGATCGACGATATCAGGATCGAAGGGATGAGACATTGCTTCATCTATGAGGAGTTCCATCCGAACGACGAGTACGATGCCAGGATATTTGCCGAGCAATTTCTCCAGTTCCTCCTCGACCGACAGGAAGAGTACGCCATTCAGGATCTTGCACAGGATGAAGTCTATGATCCGGTTGGCCGGCGGGTGACCCGGGAGGAAATGGTGGACCTCATTCGCTCCTTCTATGCCCGATACGCCGCCTTCACAAACCACACTTCAGAATGCACCGGTTGTGCTCTTGACGGAGAGTACGCAACCGTGACCTTTCGTACCGATTGGTCCGGGTTGAGGGGGGGGTCGATGGAGCTCGCTTCGATGAACGGTGTGAGTGAACTCAGAATGAAGAAGAGCCCGTTCGGCGGTTACGATGTGGTTCGTGTGAACGTTCCCGGGTTTATGGAATAATTTACGGCGGGCCGGGGGCAACGTTCACCGGCAGCTCATTGTTCAGGCATTCAGGTTCTGTGAGGAGGGGTTACGCCGAGAGTACGACAATTGCTGAAAGCGTCGGGTTCGAAGTGCGGGATATTGAAAGCCTGCGCGATCACTCTATGCTGACGCTTCGGCATTGGGTCAGTCGATTAGAGGCGCACCGGGAGGCGGCAATTCAGGCGACGAATGAAACAACCTACCGCGTGTGCAGATTGTTCATGTCCGCCGCGGCGCATCAGTTCGAAACCGGAGAGACGAACGTCTATCAGTCGTTGCTTGCAAAACCCGAGGGGGGAAGAGAGTTTAAGTTTTTACTGAAGGGCGCAAAGTTTCTCGGAAAACCAAGAGGAGGAGGCCGGAGTTCGTTGGATTGAATACTCTCCTCGTTCTTTC
>DKJQ01000038.1 GCA_002454845.1 Ignavibacteria bacterium UBA6688 | reverse complement strand
TGGGTATAGACGGTCCCCGTAATACCCTCCTTACGCATTTGGGCAAGCGTATTGGAAAGTACCTCATTTCCTGTCAGTCCGATCTTCATGTTCGCTAGGAGGATGTCCTGCAACCGATTGCTGTTGGCAAGTGCCTTTCTCAGGCCGGGAGGGACATTCGATTCCCCCTCGCGCAACACATACCCCATATGCTGCGTATCGGTGTTCAAACCCATCGCCGAGAGGCCGTAGTCGCAATGCAAAACATCCCCCCATTGAATAACAGGGTCGGCCTGTCCGGACAGGTCATCCCCTTCTCGTTGAATGCTGACGCTTGGCTGGAACCACGTCCCATACCCGAGATCCTGGTTTTTTTGCCTCATCCACCAGACCACATCCTGGGTGGTTGTTTTTCCGGGGACGATCACACGGTTCGAGAATGCCTCGCTGATGACTCCATGGACTGTCCTCATCATCGTCTCGTACACCGGCATCATCTCGGGAATTCGAAGTGAGATAAAATCGAGCGCAAGCCTCTCCGCACGGATGACGCGGGAAAGGTATCGGCTCCCAAGCGCTTGCTGCAGTTGTTCCCATTCCCCTGCCGTCAATCCGTCGGAGAAGGCATGGGTGTGGGAGATATTGACCGCAATGGTCCCGGGATCCCGTTCCTGCACGACCCTGGTCAGCAATTTCCACTGATCGTTCCCCCAGAGCTCTGCATTTCCAAGTGTGGTGTCGCGATAAGCGACATACACTCCCCCTTGCGAGCTCCCGCCCAACGCCAACCGCTCGACCCCTCGCTCCATTCCCCTGTCGTAGAAAACATAGATTGTCCGTCGCCGGGCTGCGAAGGTTGTCGCGGAGACCAGCGATGAAAAAACCGGGTCCTCGTTGTACTCCCGCATCGGCACGATCCACATCCGGACGTCGTTCTCCCGCATAAGCCTCGGCAACACTCGCTCCACGCGAACCTTCAGCCACTCCTGCTGGATTCGGGCCTGCTCGCGAAGGGGGGGCGCCGATGTTACGACATCCTGAGGGAAGACAGAGGGGGAAAGAGAGAGAAGGAACAAAAGGATGATGCCATGCTTCATAGGAGGACTCCCTGCTCTAGAACCATTTTTTCTTTCTGAAATAGTACAGCATGGTAAGACCGATGCCGGCCATAATGACCATAACGGCGGGATAGCCCCATGCCCAGCGCAATTCCGGCATGCTTAACGGGCCGGAGTCCGGGTCGAAGTTCATCCCATACACTCCGACGACGAACGTGAGAGGGATGAAGATGGTAGCGATGATCGTCAGCACCTTCATGACTTCGTTGAGACGGTTACTGACACTGGAGAGGTAAATTTCGAGCATGCCGGCAATCACCTCGCGCTCGTTCTCCAGCGTATCGAGCACCGCGACCGTATGGTCGTACAGATCACGAAGGTAGATGCGCGTGGGGCGTTTGACAATCGTTGACTCCCCCCGCTGTAACTGGCCTGTCACTTCACGCAAAGGCCAAATCGACTTGCGAACAGTGAGCATTTCGCGTTTGAGCCGGTAGATCTTGTCCATCGTCGACCGGGTCGGTTCATTCAACAATTCTTCCTCGACATCCTCGACCCGGTCTTCCAACTCCTCCAGGATGAGAAAATACTGGTCCACGATCGCATCAAGAAGCGAGTAGGCAAGGTAATCAGGACCAAGGCTCCGGAGGTGCCCCTTATGGTTCCGGAGACGCTGACGGATCGGTTCGAACACGTCCCCCTCCAATCCCTCCTGGAAGGAAAGGATATACTTCGGTCCGATGACCAGTGCCACCTGTTCCGCGTCCACAGCATTTCGGATGGAATTGTAGCGAAGCATCTTCAGAACGACAAACAAGTAGTCATCATAGTCCTCAAGCTTGGGGCGCTGGCCGGTCTGGAGAATATCCTCCAGGACCAGCTTGTGGATGCCGTATTCGGTCCCGATCGCTTCCAGGATGGAGGTCTGATGGAGTCCGTCCACATCGATCCACCGGATCCCCCCTTTTCTTTTCGCCTGCAGCGCCTCCTCCGCGGTCTTAACGGTCCGTTCATCACACCAACCCTGTGCATAATCAAACACGGTAATCTTGGGGGCGGTTGTCCGCGCCTCACCCGTGTAGACCAGGGTCCCGGGCGGCAATCCGGCCTTCCGTGAGCGCCTTCCGGCTGTGCGTCTCAGTTTCATTTTCTCTCACCTCCCCGCCGTTCAATTAATTGGAGAGTATTAGCCACCCCCCGTTCCCCGGTTTTATCAGAAGGGAAATTGACCACCCTGCCCTCCAGCGAAAATGTTGTCGACCCTCCGCCATCAAGATTGATGGCTTCCCACACCCCCAGTTCGAGCATGAATTTCGCCATTTCATCGAAACTCATCCCCACACTGGAGGGTTGCCTGCCGTCAACCGTGCACAAATAAAGGAGCGTAGTGTCCCGGTTCACACCGACAAACGTACGCGGATGGCGTGCCCGAAGGAAAACGACGCCGATCCGCTCGCGACCGTTGATGCTGTCTGAAACAGGCCTGCCCTCCTCAAGGATCCTCCCGCCGCCACCGATGGCCTGGGTGATTCGTTCGACCGATGGAACGAATCCGAGGTATACCAGGAGCGTGTCACCGGCCGCGATCCCCCCGCGCACACGGTAAACCTCCGGGCCGTTTCCAACCCAAAGCACAGCTTCATCCCGGGAGAGGGAATACGATTCATCAACGCCCACTGCCTGAACCACCATGAGCAACGTATCGCCCGCGATCCAGCGCGGGCTGACAAGTCTCAATCCAAATGTTTCTCCCGGTCCTCCGAATGACGTTGCGCTGTCAGAGTACGATGTGTGAAACACGATGGCGTTGTTCGTGTGACGGTCATTCACACCATGAATGGGGTGCAATTCCCTGCGGGGAGTTTGAAACCATCCAGTGAAGGAGAATCGATCGAGGAAAATCCTGCCCTGCTCGTCGACGGCAACATGCGACCGGGCGCTTTCGGTGCCGTGGACAAATTTGCCGTTCACCACCTGGTTGCCGATGGGCCACTGGGTTTTGAAACTGAAGAAATCGGCATTGATAGCCGCGAGAACCCGGCTTCCTCCCGTTTCGTTTGCCTCCGCTTGTTGCGAGGTCGGGATCAGACGGGCCGGGCGGTACGACTCAAGCTTATACTCCGGTCGTGTAAGATCCACTTCGAGGACGTTCACAACGTTCGGTCCTTCAGCAGAGTAGACCGCATACGTCACCCCCGGAGCAATGCTTCGCTTCTCCCCCTGCACGGCCTGCGCAGAAAGCAGCGCCGCCGGCACCATGAGGAGCAGGCCCAGGCCGAACGTGCCGACAAAACGCAGGAACACGATCCTCTGTTTCACAGAATCTCCACGATCTTGTGTTTTCCTTTTTTTCCCGCCGCAATGACGATGGCGCTTTTGGGACGATGAAAATAGTCGGCCAGGATTTCAATGACTTTCTTGTTTGCTCTTCCTTCAATGGGAGGGGCGTTGACAGTCACGAGAAGACTTCCGTCCTCGCGCACGGTGACCTCGTTTTTTCTGCCGTTGGTTTTAACCTGGATGGAGAGCTTCATGGCTGCGGCGTCCGATCATCTTAAAACACAAACCGCACCCCGAACGGTGCGGAAAGATTCTACCCAACCCGTAAAGTATCGTTCTCGCGAAAAGGAGTCACTTCCCGAACCTACGTTCGATATCCGCAATCTTTTGAACCCTTCCCATATGACGACCGCCGCCAAACCACGTTTCCAACCAGACCCTCACGATCGCTTTGGCGTGTTCAGTACCCAGGACCTTTCCGCCGAGGGTCAGGACATTCGCGTCGTTATGTTCACGGCTGCTGCGCGCGACGAACTCCGAGGTACATGAGACAGCCCGGATACCTGGAACTTTGTTTGCCGCGATCGCCGATGCGACTCCGACGGCATCGATCATGATGCCCTGTATTGCCTGGCCGGAGGCCACAAGCGAGGCGACAGCAAAAGCAAAATCAGGATAGTCGCACGCTTGTTCGGAGTTGGTGCCGACATCGGCCACCGTGTAGCCCAGCTCCAGTATGTATTTCCTGACCGCCAGTTTCAGCGGGAAACCGCCGTGATCGGATCCAAGGGCGATCACCTTGGAAGCATGGGGGCCACGCTTATCCTCCGGAGCGATCACCTCCACCGCGTTCACGGCCGGCACCGGAGAACCTCCGGGCACCGACCGGCTCAGTTCTATGCGAAGCCGGAGAGCGGCTTCCTTTGCGGAGGGGGTGAGGAGGGTGTTCGCATCGATGGGAATCGCACGCGCGCCACGTTTTGCCGCGGCGATAATATCCGCTTCCGTTAAGAGTTGTTTCTTCATTCCCCTGTCCCCCACGCAAGTACTTCCAGCCGCACCCGCGCCGTCCCGTTTCGAATCATGTCGAGTTCCTGGGCCGCTCCCATGGCAAGATCGATAATTCTCCCCTCCTTAAACGGCCCGCGGTCGTTGATCCGAACCATCACGGCCCGGTTGTTTTCCAGATTCGTGACGCGCAGCTTCGTCCCGAACGGGAGCGTCCGGTGCGCTGCGGTGAGTGAGTGCATGTCAAACGTCTCTCCGTTCGATGTCAGCCTCCCATGAAACTCATGGGCATAGTACGACGCGACCCCTTCGAGGGTCAGAAGCGCTTTTCCTTCCGGGGCTTTTACGCGCGGCGTCTCCGTCGACCCGGATTCCCGCGTTGATGTCTCTTCCTTCCCGTCGCTCGCCGGAGGTTCCGACCGTGCGCTTCCCCCTTTCGAAGCAAAACGGGGCGAAGCGGCGCACCCGCAAAGCACGAAGGCGACCAGGCAGCCCGCCAGCATCTGTCGCGTTTTCATTGCTACAGGTACTCGTTCATCTGTTTTCGCCTGATGAAATCGACAATCTCCTTGACCTCCTGCGACTTCCCCTTCTTGCAAACGAGCACCGCATCATCCGTTTGGATGATGATCAGGTCCTCCACGCCGATCGCTGCAACGAGCTTATTCCCCGCGTCGACGTAATTATTGGATGAATCGCGAAGGAGGGCTTTCCCCCTGGTCGAGTTTCCGTCGGCGTCTTTGGTGGTCAGGCGCACGACCTCATCCCAGGAGCCCACGTCGCTCCAACCGAAGTCGCCCTTCACCACGAAGACATTTCCCGCCTTCTCCATCACACCATAATCGACGGAAATATTGCGCGTCAGGCCGTAGGCCTGTTCCAAGGTCTGCTTGTACGTCGGGGTACCGATTGCTTCCTGGACCGCCTGGAGCTGGACATGGAGGTCGGGGACATGCACCTCGATCGCCTTCAGTATCGCTGAAGCCTTCCAGACAAACATACCGCTGTTCCAGACAAAATCGCCGCTTTGCAGAAAGCGTTCGGCGGTCTCAAGGTTCGGCTTCTCAGCGAAGGTTTTGACAGGGTAGGCCCCCTCGGCACGGTATGGGTTCCGGTCGTGATCCTCATCCTCGATTTGAATATACCCGTAGCCCGTCTCCGGGTGAGACGGCTTGATCCCGATCGTGACGAGTGCTTCCTTTTCCCGCGCGACTTTCAGGGCCGTGTTGAGGACGCGGCCGAATTCCTCTGTATTTTCAACGAGGTGATCGGATGGGAGGACAACCATCAACCCGTCGGGGTCGATGCGGCGGATCCATAAGGCTGCCAGGCCGATGCAGGGGGCCGTATTCCGGCCAAACGGCTCGGCGAGGATATTTTCCTTCGGGAGAAAGGGAACGAGTTTGACGACGCTTTCGACCTGAGCTCTGTTGGTCACGATGAAGGTATTGATCTTCTCCACCAACGGCTCAATGCGCCCGAGGGTATTTTCGAGCAGCGTGCCGGAACTGAGGATTTCAAGGAATTGCTTCGGCGAGCGTTCCCTGCTGCGCGGCCAAAAACGAGAACCGACACCGCCCGCCATGATCACTGCGAAGGTATGAGCCATACTGTTGTACTCTGTTATCCGATCATGCACAACCGTCTGCACGACAACACTCCGTGCGACGCGGTGGTCCGCTATTCGAAAAGCGATTTGAAGTCGCGGAGTGGTGCAATCCCCTCTTCCAGCAATCCTTCCCGTTCTCCCGGCGCGGTGTTTGCCCACTGCGAGACGGGGGAGGAGACGTTCGAGAGTAGATTCATCACCCGCACATCGTCGAGAAATTGATTCTCCGAGATATAGGTGAGAAATTCCATCAGAGAGCCGCAGTACTCTTTGTAGTCACCCGCAAACTCTCCTGCCCCGACGATAGAACATGCCGCAACCACCTGGCCGAGCAGCGGTACCCGGGCCTCCTCCCCGCTTTGCATGGCCTCGACGAATTGGTCGAGAAGCGCGGAGAACTGCTTCTCATCTCCCGAGAAGGGCAAGACGGCATCGGGAGGAACCGGTGAACCCTCACCAAATTCGGCCAAGGGATTATCGGAATCCGGGACGAGGGATTCGGATCCCATCGGAGAGGCGGTGTCTCCCATAGCGGTCCGGAATGTTGAAAGGACCAGGGAAGTTTCTTCCGCACCGGTTTGGGATCCTCCCCCCTTCTCTGCGCGGTCTGCGATCCACAGTAAGGCCGCTGCAAAATCGGAAAAATTATGGACTTTATAGAGCGCTTTCAACTCGCTCTCCATATCAGCCGATGCAGTGAGTCGTTGTCGAATGGCTTCAAACGTCGAACGCTGATCATCGGTGGAGAATTCGAAGGGGGGGATGTTGCTGAGAAGAATTTGGAGTGCTTCCTGTGCGTGGCTCATAAGCCTCTGTAGGTTCGTGGGACTCTTGTTGTGATGGCGGTGACGATTTCGAGCGGAACGGTTCCTAACCGCGAAGCCAGATCCCAGGCGTCAACTCTGGCTTTCCCCTGCGCGCCAATCAGAAGAGCTTCATCTCCGGCCGCCACATCGGCCCTTCCCACGTCGACCATCATCTGATCCATGCCGATGGTCCCGACGACCGGGTGCTCCTTCCCATGGATAACCACAGAGCCCTTCCCTGTCAGGAGCCTGGTATAGCCATCTGCGTATCCGACCGGGAGCGTGGCGATACGTGTTCTCCTCTTTGCGATAAAGCGGCGATTATAGCTGACACTTTCCCCCGGTTCGATTCGCTTGACCAGGGCCACAACCGTTCGCAACTTCATGGCCGGCTTCAAGGGTATGCTCTCGGTGGTCTCATGCGAGGGATAGTAACCATACGAAATAATTCCCGGCCGCACCATGGAAAACGACGCTTCCGGGAGGTCGAGAATTGCCCCGCTGTTGGCCGTATGCACAAGCTCCGGCCCGACACGCTCAGCATGCACGATATCAAGCGCTTGCAAAAATCGCTGCAACTGCTCCCTTGCAAACCTCTTATTCCGGGCATCCGACGTGGCAAAATGCGTGAAAACGCCCTTTATCTCAATCCGCCTCAACTTTGCGATCGCTTTCAGCAGGACCCTGAGGTCGACAGGTTTGATCCCGATCCTGTTCATCCCTGTATCGATTTTGATATGGACCGGGATCGTCCTTCGGAACCTGGTTCCGATGGAGTTTAGAATCTGACAATCCGTCAAAGAGCAAACGGTTGCGTCCAATCGGTGTTCTGCATAGAGTGCCGCCTGGGACCGTGACGGCAACGTGAAGACGTGGATTGGGGCCTTCATCCCGCCGCGACGTAACGCAGCCCCCTCCTCCGCGATGGCCACCCCGAGGTACTCGACCAATCCGTTCTCAAGAAATCTCGCCACCTCGATCAAGCCGTGTCCGTACGCATTGGCTTTCACAACGCCGAGGATCTTCACCCCTTCCCCAATATGCTTCCGTATCCCCTTGAGATTGAAGGCAATAGCGCGAAGGTCGATCTCTGCGACGGTTGGGCGGGTGACAACAAGACGAGACCGGGCAGGTATCATGAAGCGTCCTCGGGAAAACCTGTCAGGACTGAAATCCTGTCAGGTCCTTAAAATTTTGGGTTGAATATAACCTTTCTCGGTTTGAATGTCAACGAATACAGCACTTCCGTTGAGGCTCCGGCTGAAGCGACAAGTTGCTCAGAACACGAGAGTGACGAACCCAAGGGACGGTTCCACAAAAAACAACCAGAGTCCGTCGAAGGAGGTTCACTTCGATCGGACTCTGGTTGGGAGTCTGTGGGTCCCGTCGATCAAGTCTTGTTCCTAGAAAGCAGGATCGGCGGGAGTATTGGGATTGGACAATCGCTCGTTGTCCGGAAACGGCAACCAGTTCCTTGTACGGTCGCTCTGCGGTTTGCCGAAGCGACGCGAATCTCCAAGCAACAAGCCGCTTATAAAGAGCTCATATTGCCGCTGCGTGAAGATCTCATCCAGCGCAGCCTGTTGATTCGGAAGATCCCCTGCCGTTTTCGCCGTCAGTCCGGCTCCGATCCCGGCAGGATCGGTTGTCTTCGTCCGAACCTTGTTCAACTCGGTCAGCGCATTGGCGAGGTCGTTCTTCCGTGCGTATGCTTCCGCTTTGATCAGCGAGATCTCACCCGGCAGGTAGACGTAGAATTTGGCATTATCGGTCTTAAACTGATTGAAGTCGTCAACCGGCTTGTTGTGGAACGAGTTAGCAGTGCCTGGTGAAACCCAATATGCCACACGCCCGTCCCCTGCTTCTGCGCTCAATCGCCAGCTGCTGACCGGCCTGTAGTACACGAGTTGAATCGTGATCAGGTAGAGGGGATTGCGGGACGTCGAGCTGTTGTAGAACATGGAGGACGTCTTCGTAAGATCGACACCGTTCGCGGCGGTCAGCGCCTTGTCGTTGTCCCCCTTGATCAATGCGTAGCGGGCAAGCATCGCCCGGATCGTGTTGGTGAGATCGAACCCAATGCCGAGAATGTTCGAATTGAAATCGGCAGAAGGGGGCGTCGCCGTGATGTCCTGCTGAGCCTGTTCCAGGAGCGAGATGACATAATCCAGCGCCGCCGTCCGGTTTACAAATGTCGGTGTCAGAGACGTGGTAATTTCTATCGGGACTTGTTCATAGCATTCGATTAATTCTCCGATAGACATGGCCTTAAAGAGTTTCCCCAGCGCAATGAGGCCGCTCCGCGTACCATCCACCAGCGGCACCTTCGGAACGTTGGTGATCAAGTCCTCGGCCGTTTTGATGGTGCGATAGTGCGTACTCCACATGTTGTTGACGGTACCGTTGAATCCTTGCACATCCGATCCGCCCGTTTCGAGCTCCCGGAGGCCAAGAACCGACGCCGGCATCGTGGCGTACCACCGTGTGAGAAAGTTCGACACTTCGACCATTTCATTGACGCCTTCCCCGTATTGGGCCTGCATCCCGACGGCAAGAGCCTTGATTCCTTCGGGAGAGGCCAATACTTGCGCTTCAGTCGGCGCGTTCGGGTTGAGCTGGTCGAGCTCGCACCCAGCGGTCAACAACAGGAATGCAGAGCAGAGAAGAGTGAGAAGTTTATTCGTTTTCATGATTCAATCCTTTTTCGAGTTTGATGTGGTCGGGAGTTCATGGCGGTTGCGTCACAGATTCAGAGTCAGACTGAGAATCCATGTGCGCGGCAGCGGAACTGTCGACCAGTCAAATCCACGAACAAGTGTGCTCTGTGCAGCGGCATTGATCTCGGGATCGTAGCCGCTGTAATCGTCTATCGAGAAGAGATTCCGACCGATCAACCGCACCTGCAGATTGCGAAGACCGAGCCCCTGCGTGAAGTCGTTGTCCATGAGGTACCCGATGGAGAGCTCCCGCAGCTTGACAAACGAGCCGTCCTCCACGTACTCCTCGAACACCGTCCGGCGGTTGTTGAAATAGCCGACCGGAAGTTCCCCGTTCAGTTCCTTCTCGTATTCCTTTCCGTTTCCAAATGCAGGGGTTTCCAGGATCCGGCGCGTGAAGTTGAAGACATCCTGCCCCAACATGCCATCAAACTGGACATAGACGGTAAGGTTCTTGTACACCTGGAATTCATTGATGAAGGCGAGGATGTAGTCGGGATTGGGATCTCCCAGTTTCTCTGCCACCGGATTGCGTTGCGGCCTTCCCAGCGCATCCAGAAGGAGCGAACCGTCCGCCTGCCGGAGATATTTCGTCCCATAGAAGAACCCAAGCGCCTCTCCTTCGGCCACGCGCGAAATCCCAAAACTGTTCGCGGCTGCAAAGGCAGGGCCGTAGAGCTTCGTGACCTTGTTCTTGTTCTGTGATGCGGTGAAGGAGGTAATCCATTGCAGCACGTCGTCGTTCCAGACCACACCTTTCACCAGGAGCTCAAATCCTTTGTTCTCAAGTTCCCCGACGTTGTCAAGGATGCCTGAGAATCCGGTCGAGGGCGGGAGTGTCCGTTGGAGCAGCAAGTCTTTCACCTGCTTCTCATAATACGTGGCTTCGATGCTCACCCGGTCATTAAACAGACCGAAGTCGGCCCCGACCTCGATTTCCGTCATACGCTCCGGCTTCAGGTTCTGATTACCGAGGAGAACAGAGTTGACCAGGCCCGGCCGATTGCTATTGCTCTGCTGGTTATAAACCGAGAAGCGGTCGTACGTCCCCGCTGGCTGGCCGCCCGATTGACCCCAGGCGACACGGAACTTGAAGCGATTGAGCGCGCTGCCGAAGGTTTCCCCCCACCACTCTTCGTTCGAAAGGACATACGACAGGCTTGCCTTCGGAAAGAGCTGGAAGCGGTCGTCTTCTCCAAACGTCGATGCGCCATCCACCCGGAGGGCACCCGTGAGGTAGAGTTTCTCCTGATACCCCACCGTTTCCTGCAGGAAGGAGCCGTAGATGACCCGTTTCTCACGATACTCCGCGGCAGTAGCCGTTGCGCCTGAGCTGAGAATCGTCGAGACAGGGATCAGGTCCCGCACTGAAGCGATGATGCGGGTCCCCTCGTAGTAGGAGTGGCTGAAACCACCAACGGTGGTGAATCCAAAATCATCCATGATATAGGAATGTGTCGCGGTGACGTCGTTGTTCAACTGAAGGACGTCCTGTGTGGCCTGTTGAGAGAATCCCGTAAGATAGCCGGCCGAGGAGCCGACCGGGATTTCCCGGTTGGCGTTTTCCCGATACTGATCATAGCCGACGCGGTACTCGAGGCTCAGTCGGCTGAGCGGCGTCGCGGTGAACTGAAGACTCCCGATGAAGCGGTTCACCCTCAGGGGGGCAGTCCAGACATCCATGACTTCCAATTGGTTTGCGAAACCAGCAAACGGCGGTACCGGATATTTTCCTTCTGCATTGGGCTGGAGATCGAACCAGTTCGGCTGGAACGCAAAGTTCGTGATCACTCCTTCCCCGCCGACGATTCCGCCATTCGGCACCCGGCTCGTATAGGAGTAGACATAGTTTGCGCCGGCCGCAAGCTTGAGCCAGCTGTTGACGAACTGATCGAGATTCGCCCGGAAGTTAATCTTCTGATAGTCGGTCGCGTTGACGATGCCTTGCTCCGAGGTCTGCGTTCCGGAAACATAGTACTTCGTATTTTCATTCCCCCCCGACATGCTGAGATGGTTTTCGTACTGATACGCAGTGCGAAAGATGTCTTCCTGATAGTCGGTTCGGGTCACTTGCTTCCGGGTGTTATCGGAAGGGGGTTTGTCATACGGAGACATATTGACCTCATACGTCTTCCGGATCTCACCCATCCCGGCCTGCGTCCGATACATAATACGCGGGGTCCCGAGCTGGCCTCTCTTGGTGAAGATTTGAATAACGCCGTTGTTTGCGCGCGATCCGTAAAGAGCGGCGGCCGCGGCTCCCTTGACGACCTCGATGCGCTCGACATCGTTCGGGTTGAGGTCGGCGACACGGTTTCCGACATAGCCACCGAGGTTCACGAGCTCATTGGAGCTGTTATCGACGATCACACCGTCAATAATATAGAGCGGTTCCGCACTGGCCGAGATGGTCGACGTTCCGCGCAAGCGGACCGACACACCACCTCCCGGCGTCCCGGAATTCTGCTGAACCTGGGCGCCGGCAATTTTACCGACCAATGCTGCATCCAGTGTGGGGGCATAAGCATCGGCGACGCGGCTCCCGGCCAGTGTCGCCACTGAGTTCCCAAGACGATCCTTTTCCGTGGCAGAGCCGGTCCCCGTGACGACGACCTCCTGAATCTGTAGAAGGTCTTCTTCCAGCGAAACCTTTCCCACCTCCACCATGGCCCCCTGCCCAAGCTGAACATCGACAACCTTTGTCTTGTATCCGACGAATGAGTGGGCTACCCTGTACGGGCCCGGTGACAAAGTCGCGAGGATGGTGTACTTCCCATCCCTATCCGCTGATGCTCCCGCGGAGGTTCCCCGCAACGTCACGTTTGCGCCGACAAGCGCCTCACCGCTCTTTGCGTCGGTCACTGTGCCCGTGATCGTATAGGTCCTGCGCGTCTCCTGGGCACCAACCATCTGTGTCGCGATCAAACACAGAATGAGAATCCCCCCCCCGTATTTCCAAAATCTGTACAAAGCGCTCATAGCGCCTCCTGTAAGATTGAGATGGTGAGATAAATGAAAGGTCGACAGGGAGACTGTTCGAACTGACTAAAGATCCCCCTGCCGACACGAATGTAGCCGATTAGGCCATGAAAGTCAAATACTCGGATAACATCATCGTTGCGCTTCCATTGTAGGCCACGGGACTGGCAAAAACGCAGTGCCAACGGAGGGTTTCAACGTACAACCCAATGCATGACTCCCGGTGACAAGTACACTATTTTCCCCCGTTCCCTCCTCTCTACGAGTGCATACGAAATCACCGTCCGCGTATCGTGATAGTACCGTTGAAGATGTCCCGACAGATTGAGCATCACCTTCGATCCCTCGATGTGAAGAGCTGGAGCAGCCGGGTGAATGGCGTAATGATATCCATCCTTGTCTGCGGACACGGAGAGGAGCTCAGCATGCTCGATGACCATTGGTTCGAGTGATCTGAACTCCACCCTATCAGCCGTGGAACCATTCGCCGTCACAAGTTCGAGCACAGGCTGAAATTCCGTGCTCCCGAGCACGTAGGTCTTGAAGAAGTCGCCCGGATTGTCGCTGGTGATCAACATCCGCGGGAGAAGGTTGGAAACACCGTCCCAGTACCCCGGATTAACAGTATGCAGAAACGGATAGACGCCCGCTGTCCGCCGGTACGTTGCCGTGTCATAATGGCCGAATGGATAGGCAAAATTCGGGAAGGAACTCTGTCCGGAGATAGACGAAGTCAACCGTTCGATGGAGGTGGAAACAGATGCGTCCGTTTCTTCCTGGGAAGAAGGAAGGCTTTGATGCGCGAAGCCATGCACTCCTATTTGATGCCCCAAGGCGACGAGCTGCCGGAGGTCCGTCGGAGTCATCGACTTATCGCTTTCCGCCTCGATTCTTGCCGGTATGATGAAAAAGATCCCTTTGAATCCGTACCGGTGCATCATTTCTGCCGCTCGAAGCTGGTCTTTTCTCCCGTCGTCGAAGGTGATGACGACAGGGCGTGATATTGCCTCCGGAAGGGACTGCATCTCTTCGGGAAAAACCGACTGGTAGCCGGATCGTGCAAGGAACCGGAGCATGTCTTCGAATCTCGCGTACTGCTCCGTCAGCTTCCCCGTCACCCCCATCGTGTCCTCCGCAAATCCATGGTAGCAGAGAACCGGTACGGGAGATCGCACCTGAGCGGAAGAGATGGTCGCTGCGATAAACAGGAGAAGCAACAAAGAGCGTTTTCTCATTTGTCGTTGTTTCCTCATCGAATCATTCCTTGGGAGACCTCAACAATTTCACGCGATCCCATAACCCCGGATGCTCGTCTCCTGAGATCCACATCGTGACCCCCCCGAGGTGATACTTCCGCACCAGATTGATTTTTGCCCCGATGGCTCTGAGATCGTTGTCAACAATGAACCACTCCAGCACTCCCCCCCGCTCGATGGTCCCGAAGGACATCTTCTGCCGGTCGTCCCATTGAAGGGGAGAACCTCCATATTGATCCAGAAGCGACTCCACTTCCTTGATCGTGATCGATCTGCTCCAGGACCGCGCATTCTGATAGTAGCGCTCCGGATCTGCAACGGTGTAGTAGTGGGAAGCACCCATCGAGAGCCCGAGACGGATTTTCTCTGCGGGAATGACCGAGAGAAAATACTGAACAACCCGCTCCAACCACGGGTAACTCTGCGAAGGACCCGGTGGCGTTCGTCTCGTGTGCTGGGCATAGGCCACCACTTTCACAAAATCCGCGATCGCTCCGAGAGCCTCGAGGTCGTAGGCCCCGCGCCAGTCCTTCATCATCCATTGCGTGTACGTTGTGGGGCCGCCTGCCTCCTCCTCCCGATGAATAAGTGAAACACTGAACTTGTACCCCTCCGCATGCAGGGCAGTGGCCGCATCGCGGCAAAACTCCGTGAACGCCTCCCGTTGATCGATATGAAATCCTTCGAACTCGATCTGCATTCCGTACAGGGCATAGGTCCGGCAGGTCTGCACCATGCCATCGATCGCTCGCCGACGGGCTGCGGAGTGGGTCAGCA
>DKJQ01000325.1 GCA_002454845.1 Ignavibacteria bacterium UBA6688 | reverse complement strand
CAACCTTCAACCTTCAACCTTACACTTTAAACTTTAAACTTTCTTTCATGGCCATCCCATACCTCAATCCCCGATCACTCGTAATGACTTCCCCAACCTGAGTTTGTTCCATTACTCGCAGCAGAATCAATACTCCTGCCAACAAGATGTCCGCCCGACCCTTCAAGATCTGAGGATAAGAAAGAAGCCCTTCTGCACTCTTCGTCCGAAGCTCATCAAATATTCGTTGAACTGTCGACTGTGACATCCTGTGGCCGCTTACTTTCGACCGGTCGTATTCAGAAAGGCCAAGATCAAGGGCGGCGAGGGTGGTAACAGTTCCAGCCACGCCGATAAGCCGGTATTCCAGACCCAGGACGGGATATCGGGACGCCACCTCAGTGAGATAATCGACGGCCTCCTGCAGATGGTTCTCCTTGGGGGGGGATTCCCTGAGCAACCTTTCGGTCAATCGAACGCACCCAACATCCAGGCTGAGCCTGGATCGAACCGCCATTCCTGCTCCCACCGTCAGCTCCGTGCTCCCGCCCCCGATATCAAGTACTGCAAACCCTAGTTCTGATCCGGCTGTGCTGAATTCTGAAACAGCCCCCTGGTAGGTAAGCTCGGCCTCCTCATCGCCCGTAAGGACGGTGATACGGATACCCGTCTGTTCTTCGACGGCTTTGATAAACTCCTCACGATTGGCCGCATCCCTGAGCGCGCTGGTTCCCCCAGCGATGATCCGATCCGATCGATGACTCTCGGCGATGCGCTTGAATTCCTTCAGTGTCGCAAGGGCACGGTCCGCTGTATCAGATGAGATTCTCCGTTCTGCGTCGACCCCTCTGCCCAGGCGTGCAATGACGTGCTCGTCGCGCACCGTCCTCAACGATCCATCTTCCCCGATATCGGCAATAAGCATCAGGATCGTGTTGGTGCCGATATCGATTGAGCTAATGCGCACGGACCTTCACCAGGACAAGAGCGGCCCATTCGTTCTCGGAGATGATCTCGAGGGGAACCGCGCCGCGGTGGGAGAGCACATCCATAAACGACGAAAGGTCGGTCGTCAGGAGACCCGACAGGATCATCGCCCCATCCGGTTTCAGGGAAAGCAGGAGCCTGCGCAGGGTGGAGGTAAGCGTAGGGAGGTCGATATTGGCGACGATAAGGTCAAACCGGTTCTTCGGAATCCGTTCCAATCCTCCCTGGTGCACGACAACTTTTTTCTCAACCCGGTTTTTCTTGACGTTTTCCCTTGCATTCTCAAGGGCCCATTCGTCGATGTCGATCGCGACGGCCGAGCGCGCTCCTAGCTTCACCGCGGCAAGGGAAAGCACACCGGTCCCCGACCCGAAGTCCAGCACGCGCATAGACGGACGGATATACTCTTCCAGCAAAGACAGACAGAGACGGGTCGATTCATGGTGTCCGGTACCGAACGACATTTTCGGGTCGATCGTCAGCACGATCTTTCCCTTGTCTTTGGCGCGGAGCTTCTTCCAGGATGGCTTGATGATGATGCGGCTGGATGCCTCCACGATGCCGATACTCCGTTCCCATCGGGCATTCCAGTTTTGGTTCTTGACCACCCGCTGATGAAAGCGCGTTTCGATGTTCGGGAATTCACGTTGAAAGCGGAACAGGGTTTCCCTGAGCCCGGACAGAAACCGGGCGTTCCATTTTGCTTTGGGAACGAAACAATCGAGCGAAGCATCCTCCTGGACAAACCCTTCAAATCCGACAAGAGACAGTTGACCGACGATCAGATCCTGGTGGGAAAGGGGAATCGAAAGTCTCACCTGAATCCACCGCTTCTGTTTCATCGGGCCCCCGCTCCTTTCGCAAAGCGCTTGCGGATGATCGTTTCCACGAGGTCTCCGTTCATTTCAAGCCAGAAGATCTGGTCCTGATAATTCTCCTGCATCTTCCGATCGGCCTTGTTGTAACGGACGTTGAGCAGGTAGATTGCCCAGACGCTTCCGGCAAAAACGATGAGTCCCTGCAGGTCGGTGAACACCCATCCCAGGGCCAGGTACCCGGCAAGAAGGATCGAAGAAAGGATGGCGAACCAGAAGGAGGTTCTGCGCACCTGCGTCATAATGTGATAGATCGTTCCGAAGAAGAAGATCTTTTCATGGAAAAGGGGTGGAATATGGTTGTTCAGAATGAAGAAGTACAGACGCCTTGCCTCAAGCTCTTCGATCGGCGGAAGTTCCGCGATCGATCGGGCTCGGCTCTTGATGTACAGGCTTGGCTGGTTGTCGAGAAAGGCTTTCCGTTTCTTCGTTGTTTCCTTGGAGTAGATGGTCAGACCTGAAACAAGGGCCAGCACGAGGAAAAGCGCGACGAGCGAAAGTCCGGAAAGATCGGGTGAGGGAAACAAGGGGGCCGCTCCGCACCAGTACAGGAACGACAGCATGGTCGCGAAGAAGAAACCCGGTACGACGATGCGCATCGTTTCGTACAGCCCGAAGGTCGATGGACTGTTCATGGGGTTTTGGCTCCCGTGTAGATGATATGGAGAAGGACCTGCCCGACGGCGGCAAGGCTCTCGGGGCCGCACTGATCAGGTGTGTCGGAGAGTGTATGCCAGTAGTTCGTCCTGTGGTCCGGATATTGAAAGTCGATCAGGTTTGCTGTGGGAATACCCACATTGTTCAAGGGAATGTGGTCGTCGAACACTTCATCCCCCTCGGAGTGAATGAACTGGGGGAGGCCGAGGCTTCGGGCAGTGGAGAAAATCAGGTCCATCACATGGCGTGCGTAACGGTCGGAGTTTATTTCGCGTGGGATCTCCAGAACCTTATCGCCAACCATGTCGACGTTAATCCCGAACCGTGGCCGGAAGCCCATGGACTTGTTGGCAGCAAAGAACTTTGCCCCAGCGGAGAAACTTTCCGGGTTTCCCGTGGCCCCCAGGTCCTCTCCATCGAAAAAAATGATATCGACCCCGATCGGGGGTGGATTCTGATGGAGGTGGCGCGCGATCTCCAGAAGAACTGCCACACCGCTGGCGCCGTCGTTGGCTCCCAAAATCGGTTTGTCATGGTTGCGGGGGTCCGAATCCTGGTCTGCCCATGGGCGGGTATCCCAATGGGCTGTGAGCAGAATGCGATCGGTTGCCCCGGAGTTGAACGAGGCGATCACGTTCGTGAGTGAGTACTGCGTCCCGTTCCGACCGGTGTGATTGAAGGGTTGAAGGTTGACGGCATCGGCATATTCGGTCAACTGTTGATGAAGAAACTCCAGGCAGTTCCTGTGACCCGGGGTGTTGGGCGCGCGGGGTCCGAAGTCTGTTTGTCGGACAAGGAAGGTGAAGGCTTGCTCACCGCTGAATTCCGGGATCTCCCGCACCACAGGCCGTTCGGCCTCAGGAATCGGTTGTGTGTCTTGCTTCTGTGCGTCGCAGGAAAAAGAAAGCGTCGCCACCGCGACCAATGTCACGGTGAACCACGCGTTGCTTCCAGGCCGCTCAATCCAATCGAACATACTCATATTTTTTAAGGATGGCCTGCAGTGAGGCGGGTACGGGAAAACCCGGCCAGGAGGGCGCCAATCCGGTCCTGTGCCCGCTGATAGAGACGCGAAGGGAGAATGAAGTTCTGCATGCTCATAGAAAAGACAAACGTTTCCCCATCCAGGGTCTTCACGTATCCGGAGAGAGAACTCACGCCGCTGATGGTCCCGGTCTTTGCGCGAAGATTCCCTTCCGCGGGGGTTCCCTTCATCCGGTTGGAAATTGTTCCGTCCACACCGGCAATGGGGAGGGATGTATGGAAAAGCGGAAACTGTTCCGGCTTCTTCGCCATCCCCTCGAGGAGCTGAACGAGCATTTGGGCGGTGAGCAGGTTGTAGAAGGAAAGTCCCGAACCGTCCGCCACGCGAATGGCTGTCGTATCGATGCCCAACGAATCGAGGAACTCATAGAGCACGGAGATTCCCTGGTCACTGCTCCCCGGAACACCGCGCTTTACGGCACTGAGGGTTTTCAGCGTCAATTCGGCGGAGAGATTATCACTGACCTTGTTCAAATTGACAACCATCGAATCGAGACGTTGCGAGTGGAGAGCGATTTCCCGAGTTCCCGGCGGGGAGGTGCCAACCATGGGCTCGCCCCAAATCGCGATCCCTGACCGTTCAAGAGCCTCCTTGAGGAGCTGGGCGGCGTAGAGCTCGGGTCTCCAGAGGCTGAGAACGCGTTCCGCGGGTCGGGCGTAGACCAGCATTTCACCTTCAATGAGGATGGTATTTCGCCGCTCCTTGAAGAGGCGGGTTACCCGAAGCGGCCGGCGGGCCGAGTCTGCCGCGGTGGTGCCTTGGTTGATGAGAGTGATGAAAGAGGTTGAGGGGTTGGTTGCTACCATCAGCGGCTCTCCTGCGAAACTCCCGGGCGTTACGGTCACACGGATGCAATTGTCGTTGACCGTGAGGGGACTTAAAAAAGCCGCGTATTGGTACGGCTCATCATCCCAGTTCCATCCATATCCCCAGAAGAGGTCGTCAAAGTAGGAGACGTCGGCATAGATGCGTCCCTGAACTTCCTGAATGCCTGCCAGTTGTATTTGCTGAACGATCGTATCGAGATCGGAGGATTTGAGATCGGGGTTCCCGCCCCCCTTGAAATAGAGGTTGCCGTAGAGTATCCCGTTGACCGAAAGAGTGTCGGCATGAACGGAGGTTGTGAATGCAAACTCCTGTCCGAGCAGCGAAATCGCCGCGGCGGAGGTAAGGAGTTTCATATTCGATGCGGGCCGGTTCAACATCTTGCCGTCTCGCTCGTAGAGGATCTCGCCGCGGTCGATTGATTTAACCATAATTCCCGTCCGGGCCTGGAGAAAGATGGAGTCTGCGAGGATCGCATCGATGTCGTAACGCAATGCTTCCACCGGATCGGAAGGGCGCGCCACGCGAAGCCCTGGTGCGCAACCGATCAGAAGTACAAGAAGGAGCGCGGCGAACGATGGGCGGGATACCATGGTCATGGGGCGTGTCGGGTGAACAATGAAATAATGGTGAAACAAACAGGCAGACCGAAGACGTAGGAATGTGAAGTGAAAATGGATGAAATGCAAGGGCCGGAGGCCGCTGGAAGCC
>DKJQ01000188.1:3343-10266 GCA_002454845.1 Ignavibacteria bacterium UBA6688 | reverse complement strand
GTCCGTTCTTTTTTTTTCTCTTTCCCTGTGCCTGTGCTTTTCTCAGATTCTCCTTGATCCTGAACTTCACGATTCTTCTTATAAGGTCAAAAGGGATTGGTTTGTCAAAGGGAAATTGTACTGTTCCTTTTCCCCCTTTATACGCGGAGAGTTCCTTTTTGAATTTCTCGCTTCCCCTTGGTGCAGGATAGAGTCCGATATGGTTTTTGTAGCCGGCGAAATAGATCAAATGACTCCCCTCCAGGGTGAACGTTGGTATTTGATAACTGATGGTTTCCTTTGCTCCCGGAGCTGCTTTTTGGATTGTCAGGCGGGCTTTCTCCAAAATTTCCCGGACATTGTGCGGGAAGCCCGCGATGTATGTATCGATGGTCCGGCGTGTCGTTTCAAGAGGTTTCACGGGTTCCCTGTCCCTGTCACGTTGGCGGCTTGCGGCTCGGCAACTCCCTTGAAGATCAGCCAAAGAGCCAGGGCTACCTCGAATAGTAACATCGGGAACCACATGAGCCGGGTCACCGTGCCGAACCAGTCAGCCTGGCCGAGCAGTCCGGCGAGCTGCACAGGAAGGCACACGACGAGCAGGATTGAGGCAACCACGCCGAGCCATGCAAGTCCCGCAGGGATCATCCGGCCGCGGAGGAGGAGCCAGGAAAAAATAGTGCTGCCCAGTGCGAAAAAGGTTGCGCTAGCGCTGAACGACCCCTCCATCTTCAGAAAGTATGCGCCAAGCACGGACGCGGCGCCTGCATCGTGTGCAGGTCCTTCGGTTCCCGTCGCGAGCCAGAGAAGGCCGAGTGTCTTCGACACGTCCATGCCGGCGATTCCTTCGGCGACGCGACAGGTAAGGGCCAGCATGGCCAGATCCCGATCCTGCCCACGCGTGATCGCGTAGAGTGTCACGGCGAGCACCAGTGCCGAGAGGTTCGCAAGGAGGTTGAGCGGGATTGTGAGACGCAAGTCTGTCGCATGCTGGGCAATAGACGCGAGTTGAGCGGCAACCCCCTCTCCGCCGGTCGCCCGGGAGAACAGGGTCAAGCTGGTGATGGTTACAGCAATGTAGAAAAGGAACGTGACGCCTGCGATTCTGGCGTTTGTCTTGAGAGTCATGTGTGCTCCTTTGCGACCTTGGTCGCGCTCAATTCCTGTTTTGGGTGTTCGTTGCTCCCGGCTGCGATCAGCCGGCTGCACCACTCATTTCGGCAACGGTAACAGTTCCATGGTCGTTGCACGCGACTTGGGCCGTCCAAGGTCCTTCGCAAACCGTACCATTCCGCCTTTGCCGTACTTCTTCAAGTAGGCGCGATCGATCAGGTTCTTCAGACGGATGCTTCTGGTTCGGACCGAGCGCACTCTGCATTTCCGCTTGCCAACTTGAATCACGGCCAGGGGTTCTTTCTGAAGCACCCTATTCCAACTCCGGGCCTTGAAGCTCCAGGATCGGACGAACACGCGTCGTTCGACGATTACGACCCAGATTACTATGGGCCTATGGGGCCTCGAGCCGGCCTTGATGAAAATGTAGGGGCTTCGATCGATCGCGGCCAGGATTTCTTTTTCGAACCGGCGCATTGGAGTTCCAGAGACCATTGGGGAAAATTGTGTTGATGGCTGACGCTTAACCAGGTAACGCCGGGATCTCATGCCGAAGGCATCGAGCCCGTGTGAAAAGTGTCATTCCGACGACCGGGGGGAGGAGGAATCTCGTTTCTTGAAATGACATTTTGGGTTTTTACAAAAACTCGATCCCTTTGGGGCGGGACCTACGGCGCCTACTTGCCCCGCATTGTTTTGTCCGGGGTCAGGTTTAGCGACCGGCCAGGCGACACGCTAGATGTTGCGCACGTTTACCTTGTTCCGTATGATCGCAAATGCAATTGAGCATCAACGCTTTAATCCATCCAGTCAAAATGATATCAGACTCCCAATAGGATATTTATTCCAGACCTCGCAGCGTTGAATGCACCAATGGAGTATGTCGTATCGCCTCCATGGGGTGAAAGCAGAATCGAAATGAACTCGGCGTCCTCACCGTCGCGATAGTTGGTTGCGGAAACGACGAGCGTCTTAGGGCGCTTGTAAGAGATGGAACTTGGGAAGGACAGATTAGTCTCCGTTATGTTCCATCGGACTCCATCCACCTTTGCAGTCATGACTTCAGAGCCGTTCCTGGCGTGCTTTGTTCTTTTTACCTGGACTTTCTCTGTTGATGGAGGTTCTCCCGGATACGCCGCCCGCCAGGTTGGCTAGTCCGTCACCGGGATTCGGTATCCAAGTTGGTGCGGTCGCTGATTCGAAACGCCAATGAAGCCATCGTAGCCGGCCTTCACCGCGTCCGGTGTCGCGAGGCGGTAGACGAAAATGCGAATTTCCTTCCCCAGAGTGTACCCCATGATCGCGATCTTCCTGGATTCTCCAACGGCGAGCAACCCATCTGATGACTCCACAACGTCGAGCGAATCGCGGATATCGATAAGGTCCGCCTTCTCACCCTCAACCGCCAAACAGATAATGCTCCCTCGAGAATTATTGACGACCGATATCGACGGGGGTCCGCCCCCCGTGCAGCCAAGCACAACAACGAGTGTCGAGAGCAGGGGAAGCCGTTTCACAGGTTTTCCTGGCTTGAACGATCCTTTGAAGTTCCGTCAGCCGCGTTCCCAATCCGTCATGCCTACAACGCGTGCTTTCCTGCCCGGAGAGTACGCGAGGCAGGGTGTGCGCAAGGACTAAGAGAATCTCCATACAAGCGCATACAGGGACACACCCGAAGAACTACCGCACCGCGATCCCCTGCATCTCAAACCGCGCTCCGCGGAGGAGCGGGCCTGATCCGATGAAGGCACGGGCCGGGAAGTTATCTCCGAAATATGTCCGGTAGACTTTGTTGAATGTCTCGTACTGTGACAAGTCGCTGCAGAAGACCTGAACGGAAACGAGATGGTTCATCGTCATTCCAACCTCTCCGAGAGCCGCTTTCACTCCATCAAGAATGTGGCGCGCTTCCAGTTCGACATCTTTGGGAATCTCCGCTGTCTTTGGGTCAAGGCCGAGACGGCCGGCAAGGTAAAAGGTATTCCCGACCAGCACACCATCGCTGAATGGGGCGGTTGAGGTCCGCGAGAGCTTGACATACCGGCGGCTTGTAGGATCATGTTGGGCAAAAACCGACCCAGCGAGAGTTGCGGTCAATGCAAAAGCAATAATGATTCTGACCTTCATGCGCAAATCCTCCTTCGTGATTGGCAATGTGAAATGAGGTGGTACGACTCCACCGAGGGGGTGGGTTCGTGCCGGGAGCGACGTCCTATGGACTGCCGAGGTGATCCCTGCAATGTCTTCCACAAAGAACACCAAGAGGCACTAGCAGGTTGCTGAAAAACCTTTTTTTAGCCACGAATGACACCGCCGGAGGCTTGCTGAAGAGGCACGCGCAGCGTGCCACAATTCGGATATGGGCATGGTTTTTTTTGCTTCTTGAAGATGCACAGGTCCGATGAGTAGGATGCTAACGCATCCGCCGGNNAATTGGCGCATATCCTAACAGTCGCACGCTTGCGCGTGCTAGTAATAGACCCTTGATCCAAATAGTAGATCGCTTGCGCGATCTTCAGTTATAGGCTTCCAGCGGCCTTCGGCGGCTTCCAGCAGCCTCCGGCTCTTAGTGTTCTTAGTGAACTTTGTGGATAATTTTTTTGAGTAAAGCGCTATCGGACCTTCAACACTACCATCGTCATATCATCGCGCTGCGGCACATCCCCGACGAATCGCTTCACTTCAGAAACAATGTTCTGGAGAATCTCCGATGCGGACCGGGTGCGGTGGTGTTGGATGGTTGCCGACAGTCGATCTTCACCAAACTCCTCGCCATCTCTTCTGACCGCCTCGACGAACCCGTCGGTATAGAACACGAGAAGGTCGCCGCTCCGGAGCGGGGTTTCGCGTTCCTCCATCGAGGCATTAAACTTTTCACCGTCGTCCAACCCGAGCGCCATTCCGGCCGGCACGAGGAATTCATGCTTTCCACCTGCGTGACCCGCAAGGATCGCCGGGTTATGTCCGGCCCGGGCAAACTTGATCGAATGAGTGCGTGTATCCAGGATCGCATAGAACATGCTCACGAACGAATGCCGGTCGATGGTCCGGTACATGAGCTTGTTCACTTTCGAGAGGACCTCGCGGGGGGAGATGTTTTCTTCCGCATGGGATTGCAGGATCCCTTTCGTCAGTGTCATGTAAATTGCGGCCGGTACTCCCTTGCCCGAAACATCGCCGATCGCAATGCCCATCTTGCCGTTCCCCAGATGAACGAAATCGTAATAGTCCCCTCCCACCTCGAGCGCCGGGATGCAGAGCCCGGCGATGTCGTACCCCTCGACGTGCGGGTTTTCTTTCGGGAGGAGGCTCAGTTGCACCGTGCGTGCGATCTCAAGTTCCTTTGCCATCCGCTCACGTTCTGTGATGCGACGGATATGGGCGGGCGTTGTCTCCGGTTTGAACTCGAAGACTTCCTGCCGCATGAAACCGATGGCGACCACGACGAGCGGTATGGCCATCACACCAAGGAACAGCCATTGCTGTCCCTGAAAATAGTCTCCTGAGGAGGTGAACAGCGGTCCTGCATACCCCACCGCGGTGACCACAAAGTTGGCGATGATGGCAGTCAACAGGTCCCATCGCAGAAAGATCATGGCAAAAAGAAATCCTGTGACCGCGTAGACCGGGTAGAGGAGAGACAGGTTCATAAAGCCGAAAGGAAAATCCCACATGATGAACGCCGTCAGGGGAAAAAGGAGAGAGGAGAGGATCAGCGCGGGCCAGACTCTCCGCGTTTTCTCCCGGAGGTACGTGATGAAAAACAGGCGGTAGACAACTTCATTGAACGCGGCGATCCAGATCGAAATCAGGATCGCGGCCAGCGCCGGAACAAACGTATCCGGGATGCCGGAAATGGAAGGGACGTACAGGCCGAACTCCTCGAACTGTCCGAGGGAGATGAAGACGAAAAGGCTGAGCAGCCCGAGAAGGATCCCGCCGAGTGCGTAGCCTCTGAGAACGCTCTGAGCAACATTCCGTGTAAAGAAGCGCCGCGCGATCAAACTGTCGATGGCCGCCAGCTTTGATCCCCACCCGCTCCGGGCGTACGATTCCCCGACGCTCCATCCGGCAAAGACCAGGACCTGAATAAAGACCGCGATGATAAGGATGCAGAAAATGAACATGATCAACCGGACGTTCGCCTTGTTCACATCCCCCATCCCGACGTCAGAGCCGATCGCAGGGAATTCGACGACATAGCTCAGGACACTGACGCTGTACAGAACGAGAAAGACCAGGATACCGGTTTTCACCCCGACCTCCCCCTCGTGATACTTTTTCAGGAAGAAGATGACGATAAAGAAGAAGAGGAGGAATAGTGCCGCGGAAGAGCCGCTTGCAATAAACGTGGTGATGGTTTGAGTCTTGCCCATGTCTGCCTTGATGCTCCCCGAGGCGGCCATGGTCTGTCGGAAGAACCCGACCTCCGCGCCCTGGATTCTCAGCGCGATCGCGGGATCGTACCCGAGCGTCGTGTCGTTGGCAGTCCAGGCAAAATCGTAATCAGTCCGTTTCGTGAGGCGACGCTGCGACGAACGATCGAGTGTGAAGGACTCCAGATTCACTCCCTGCTCCCTGAGGAACTCTGTAGCCCGTTCGATGGCTTCGCGTTGCGACAGACTTGGCCCGGGCGCATTTTCCTTGATCGTGTGAGTGAACCCAAGGATCCGGCCGGCAGGGGAGACCCAGACGGTGAACTCATCCAGCGCCTGGCTTCGCGGGAGAGACGGGTCGATAAAGAAGACCTGCCAGGAGTGGACCGCCAGGGAATCGCTTCTGATTATCTCCGACGCCTTTCGCATCCCATGCCGAACCTGGAGGGAAAGCTGCATCTCCCCGTCGAAACGGAAGACGGCGATCTGATCCATTCCCTCGAGGTCATAGCCCAGGTGATTCAGGTACGATTTCGATCGTTCCAGGACTTCGGTGCGGCTCAGTTGAAGATTGACCGAAGCCTTGGGAGAAACGTCATGATAAAGGAGCGAGAGGGTCGCGAAGCCGATGATACCGAGGACGATGAATGGGAGGAACGACTTCAGGGAAGATTGCATGGAAAGAAGACCTCTCCGGATGGTTGTGCTAACCTGTTGTTACGGCCTAAAGTGAGAAAAGTTTGGGTGGCGTGCAACGAGGAAGTGATGAGACGGTTCCACGGATCCTTGACCAGTCCTTTCCGCCTTCAGTGTCTG
Organism: Ignavibacteria bacterium UBA6688; assembly: GCA_002454845.1. Lineage (GTDB taxonomy): Bacteria > Bacteroidota > Ignavibacteria > UBA10030 > UBA10030 > UBA6688. The sequence continues at coordinate 3,982 of DKJQ01000188.1, read as the reverse complement.
TACAGCAAGGGAGTTGCACACCCCGGACGATCTCCGGAACACGCTGCATTGGTTAGACTTCCGAAACATCAAAGGGGGAGGGCATGGAGTCGCGATTTTTTCATTTATAGCAGTTAGGCACGCGGAACCCTGATGTTCTCAATCAATTCCCGGATCCTGTCCGGGGGAGGGGGGGTGAACCTGCTGACGGCGATGGACACGAGAAAGTTGAGAATCATGCCGACCGTGCCGATACCCTCCGGCGAGATTCCGAACCACCAGTGTTCGGCATTGTTCTCTGCTGTATTGATGAAGCTAAAGTAGATAATGTAAGAGGCTGTGAATATGATCCCTACGAGCATCCCGGCAATGGCTCCCTCCCTGTTCATCCGTTTGGAAAAGATCCCCATGAGGATGGCCGGGAAAAACGAGGAGGCAGCAAGACCGAACGCGAAAGCGACCACCTGCGCGACGAATCCCGGGGGATTGATGCCGAAATATCCTGCGATGATGACCGCGACCCCGGCGGCAACGCGTGCGGCGGTCAATTCGCCCTCTTCGGAGAGATCGGGTTTCAGGTTCCTTTTAATGAGGTCGTGGGCAACCGCCGTTGAGATGACCAACAGCAACCCTGCCGCGGTCGAAAGAGCGGCGGCCAGT
>DKJQ01000188.1:0-3288 GCA_002454845.1 Ignavibacteria bacterium UBA6688 | reverse complement strand
AGTCCCCCCGCCGCAACAAGTCCGACCACCCAATTCGGCAAATGCGCAATCTCCGGGTTGGCAAGCACCATGATATCGCGGTCCACGTTCAGTTCGTTGCGCTCGGGCTCTTTGACGTACTGAATCCTCCCATCGCCGTTCTTGTCGTTGAACTTGAGGAGTCCGGTCTTCTCCCAGTTCCTGAACCATTCCGGCGCCGATTTGTACTCCAGGTTTGTGACAGTCTCCAGCATATTGGTCCGGGCAAATGCGGCAACCGCCGGAGCCGTTGTGTACAGAAGAGCGATAAACAGCAGTGCCCAGCCGGTGGAGCTTCTGGCATCCGCTACTTTCGGAACCGTATAGAACCGGACGATCACATGCGGCAGTCCGGCTGTGCCGACCATCAGCGCGGCTGTGATGAAGAGAACGTCGATCATCGGCTTGTTGCCGGACGTGTAGGCGGTGAACCCGAGCGCCTCGTTCAGGCCGTTGAGTTTGTCCAGCAAGTACACACCAGGTTCATGGGAGAGGGTGCTGCCGAAACCGAGTTGCGGGATCGGCATTCCCGTGACCATGATGGAAATAAAAATGGCCGGAAGGAGATACGCGAAGATCAGGACCCAGTATTGGGCGACCTGGGTGTACGTGATTCCCTTCATGCCTCCCAGCACAGCATAAAAGAGAACGATAGCCATACCGATCACGACACCGGTATTGATATCCACATCGAGGAAGCGCGAGAAGACAATCCCCACGCCGCGCATTTGTCCCGCCACGTAGGTAAAGGAAACAAAGATCGCACAGATGATCGCAACAACGCGGGCGGTTTGCGAGTAATACCGGTCGCCGACGAAGGCCGGGACCGTATACTGTCCGAACTTGCGAAGATAGGGGGCCAGGAGCAGGGCCAGCAACACATAGCCACCGGTCCAACCCATAAGATAGACCGCGCCATCGCGTCCCATGAAGGAAATGGAGCCCGCCATGGAAATAAACGAGGCGGCCGACATCCAATCCGCCGCGGTCGCCATGCCGTTCACCGAGGGGGAGACGCGCGAGCTTGCGATGTAGAATTCTTTTGTCGACGCAGCCCTTGCCCTGATAGCGATCACAATATAGAGAGCGAAGGATGCGCCGACGATGAGAAAGGTCCAGGCCTGAGTATCCATGAAAACGGTTGAGGTGGTTGTTGTTGTGAGCGGTGCGATTGAGTGGAACGGTATCAGTCGGTCTGCGATCCGGGCGACGGTCTTCCGTCCGCCGGTGATTCTTCACTCCTCATGCACATCGAATTTCTTGTCCAGGGCGTTCATCAACCGGACATAAACAAAAATGAGGACGACGAACACATAGATCGATCCCTGTTGCGCGAACCAAAACCCAAGTCCGAACCCGCCGATCCTGATCCGGTCCAGCGTGTCGGCCATCAGGATGCCGAAGACGTACGAGACGAGGAACCAGATCGAGAGAAGAATGAGGAGATAACGGAGGTTGGTGTTCCAGTATTCCTTGCGGTTGTCTTCCGGCATACGGGTCCCGGGTGATGTTGTGGTGTGGGGGAGGAAGAACGAGACGCTAAAAGTCCGGCGCAATGTAAAGACAATCGTCGAACGATGCAACCGGATTTATTTATGGCCCGATCGGTAACCGCCGATCCCGTGAAGAATGGTCCCTGCAAAAAACCGCGAACGCGGCAACGGTCGTGAGGAAACGGACCTCCGAGAACGGTTCAACGACGAACGCCGCGATATGGACCGCGGGCGCAGGGAGGAGTAGAACTGAACCGGTAAACTGCATCCGGGCATTCCCGGGATCGATGCTCCTCCGGAGATAGATCCCGAGAAGGATATTGATGAGGGAAGAGAAAAGGATAGAGATGTGTCGGGATCGGAAGAGATACCGGATCGTTTCCTCCCCACCATAAAGTTCGGGGATGTTCATCCGCATATACCCGCGTGTTCCGGGAAATACAAGGAGGGTCGTGACGCCGACGAGGAGGTGAACTTCCTTGAGGCGACCCTTCAAGGTGTTTCCGGCCTGTTGCGGGGAGGTCGTCGCCGATTACGGAAGCGTTGTGGCTGTCCTCCTTGTTGTTGCCCTCCCTGCTGTTCCGGCCGTCCTTGCTGTTGTGGCCCACCCGGTTGTTGCCCTCCCTGCTGCCCCGGCTTTTCTTGCTGTGATGTTCCCCCGGGTTGTTGCCCCCCTTGTTGGCCATGCCTTCCTTGCTGTTGTTGTCCCCCCCGTTGTTGCTGCCTCCCCTGAGGCCGTTGTCCTCCTTGTTGTCGCTGTTGCTGAGCCCGGGTCGCTTCAACCTGTTTCTGGAGTTTGTCCCTGCGTCGACCCATGATAAACCCGTGTACGCCGAGGACGGGACCGATGAAGCCGTAGATCCATCCTGCCATCGCGGTCTCGGCCTCGCCCCCGACCATCACAATACCGGTGGAGACAAGAGCGAACGAGCCCTGTAGGATCACCTGGTTGAGACTGATGCGTGTATCGAGTCTCTCCAACTCGTTGAGGCGGAGATCCTCCCGTTTTCGATAAGCGTGGATAAACATGAGGGAAAAAATCAGCATGACGGCGAAGTATCCTGCGTTGTAGATCAGCATCATTTGCACTCCCTGGCCGGGGAGCAACAAGTCTGCCTGCATCGGAATGCCCATGACCATATTCATGACGAACGTAAAGAGGAATTTCAGCGGATAAATATAAAAGAGAATCACAAAGAGGAGGAGAGCGTTCAGCGTGATGGTATACGTGTCCTTCAACCCGTATCGCCGGAAGAAGATGTAATGTATATGCCAGATATAGATCAGCATCAGGAAGCAGAGTCCAAATGCAAAAAAACCTCGCATGGTTGTCAGAAGGTCGGTGAAGGTCTTTGGGACCTCCAACGAGACCACCAGGAGCGTCACGGCGAAGGCAAACACGGCATCGGTGAACCCCTCGATCCGTGAAACCTCGCCCCCTCTCCAGCGGAAATCTTTATTGTAACCGTACCCTTGTCGTACAAAGCGATCTCGGAACATAATTCTCCTTCTTTTTATAGTGGCTCAGCTTAGGTACCACGGATGGCACACTGCCGGAGGGCCGAAGGCAGCCGAAGGCCTATTACTAAGGATCGCACAAGCGATCCACCATTTGGAGCTGAGCCGATTCCGACTTGAGTTCCAAACCATATAGTCGCCCGCTACGCGGGCGTTAACTGTAGGCCTCCGGCGGATGCGAAAGCATCCTTCAACTTGGACCAAGGCTCTTATAGCAGTTGCGCCAGCACCCCACTACGTTTATCCGTGCCTGCACGCC
>DKJQ01000187.1:13770-13968 GCA_002454845.1 Ignavibacteria bacterium UBA6688 | reverse complement strand
TTCGTATATTTTTCATTGCTCTCTTACTTTCTCTTTCCGTGAATAAGGAACATCACCATGGCACTCAAACCGTTCAAAAACGAACCGCTCACTGATTTCTCAAAACCGTCAAACCGCAAGGCCATGGAGCAGGCCCTTGCTGCTGTGAAGGCAATGTTCGGTAGGGAATACCCCATTGTCATCGGCGGGGAGGAAATC
>DKJQ01000187.1:0-13718 GCA_002454845.1 Ignavibacteria bacterium UBA6688 | reverse complement strand
GGCGGGGAGGAAATCAAGACTTCTCAAAAACTCACCTCTACCAACCCGTCAAAACCAAACGAGGTGGTGGGCGTGTTCCAGAAGGCGGATGCAGCCCTCGCCAATAAGGCCATCGAAACGGCTGCCGCGGCATTTGAAACATGGAAACTGGTCGATGCGAAGAAGCGGGCCGACTATCTCTTCAAGGCGGCGAAGGTCATGCGGAAACGCAAACACGAGTTCAGCGCCGCCCTGGTGTATGAAGTCGGCAAGACATGGCCCGAAGGGGACGCCGACACGTCCGAAGCGATCGACTTCATGGAATTTTACGGACGTGAGATGCTCCGTTATGCAGCGAAGCAGCCGCTCACGAAAATCGCGACGGAAAAGAACGAATTGGTGTACCTGCCGCTCGGAGTCGGAGTTGTCGTTCCGCCGTGGAATTTTGCCCTTGCTATCCTTGCAGGCATGTCCTCCGCTGCGATCGTCACCGGCAATACGGTCGTTCTCAAACCATCAAGCGATTCTCCCCTCAACGGGTGGATGTATTTCAATCTGATGAGGGAAGTGGGACTGCCGGCCGGTGTGCTCAATTTCGTGCCGGGCTCGGGGGGTGAAGTGGGAGACACTCTTGTTGCCCATCCGAAGACACGGTTTGTCTCGTTCACCGGGTCGAAGGAGGTCGGCGTCCATATCAACGAACTCGCGGCCAGGGTGCAGCCAGGACAAAAATGGCTGAAGCGGGTGGTGGCGGAGATGGGGGGGAAGGATTCCATCGTCATCGACGACAAGTCCGATCTCGAAGCAGCCGCGCAGGCAACCGTTGCCTCCGCCTTCGGGTTCCAGGGGCAGAAATGTTCCGCCGCCTCGCGGGCCATTGTTGCTGAAAAAGTTTATGACAAGTTCCTCGGGATGGTAAAGGAGAAGGCCGAAAAGCTCGGCGTGGGTTCGGCCGATGTTCCGAACAACTTCATGGGTCCGGTCATCAACGAAGGAGCGATGCGGAAAATTCTTTCGTATATTGAGACCGGCATCAAGGAGGGGGGAAGACTCGTGACCGGGGGAGCGCGTGCCGCCGGCGAGGGGTATTTCATCCGTCCCACCATCATTGCCGATGTCGCGCCCAATGCCACGATCGCACAGGAGGAAATTTTCGGTCCGGTTCTGGCCGTGATCAAGGTGAAGGATTTCGACCAGGCGTTGGAAGTTGCCAACAATACGGAATTTGGACTGACGGGCGGGATCTGGACGAAGGATCGGAAGAAGATCGAAAAGGCCAAGAAGGTCTTCCACGTCGGGAATTTTTATATCAACAGGAAGATCACAGGAGCGTTTGTGGGCATTCACCCGTTCGGCGGCTTTAACATGTCGGGAACGGATTCGAAGGCCGGCGGCCGCGATTACCTGCTCCTCTTCCTCCAGGCAAAATTGATGTCGGAGAAGGTGAAGTAACTACCCGGGAAGAGAATTCCACGAAGGTCACCAAGGACACGAAGAGCCAGGTTGGACTGGCGAATATCCAAAGTGTGGTACGCTACGCGCCAGTAGGTTGAATTGCCTATGTCCAAATAGTCACACGCCATAGCGTGTGTCAGGTGTAGGCCGGTGCCCCAAATGGTAGGTCGCTATCGCGACCTTCATTTATAGGCCTCCGGCGGCTTGCAGCGGCCTCCGACTGTGACCTTCGTGGATTGAAGCCTTTAATTTCTTTCAGTATGAATCAGGAGAAAGCATGAAGATCCACGAGTACCAGGGGAAAGAGATTATCAAGAAATTCGGCGTGACCGTTCCGACCGGAAAGGTGGCGTTTACAGTCGAGGAGGCCGTGCGCGCAGCAGAAGGAATCGGCGGAAGTGTCTGGGTCGTGAAAGCCCAGATCCATGCAGGGGGTCGCGGGAAGGGAGGAGGAGTGAAACTTGCCCGCAGCATGGATGAAGTGCGGGAACGGGCGTCGGAAATATTGGGCATGAGGCTGGTGACACACCAGACCGGTCCGGAAGGCCGCATCGTCAAGCGACTGTTGATCGAGCAGGGGATGAACATTGCCAAAGAGTTGTATGTCGGCATCACCCTCGACCGCGTTCGCTCGCAAAATGTGGTCATGGCCTCCACCGAGGGAGGGGTGGAGATCGAGAAGGTGGCGGAAGATTCGCCGGAGAAAATTCACAAGGAGTATGTCCATCCCGGAGTCGGGTTGCAGCAGTTCCAGGCGCGGAAGCTCTGCTTCGCGCTCGGATTGACCGGCGATGCCTTCAAAAACGGCGTCAAGTTCATGTTGTCGCTCTACCGGGCGTACGAAACAACCGACGCATCGCTCGCGGAGATCAACCCGCTCGTGATTACCCAGGAGGGCGAAGTGATCGCCCTTGATGCCAAGATGAACTTCGACGACAACGCGCTCTACCGGCATGCCGATATTCTCGCCATGCGGGATCTTGACGAGGAAGATCCGCTCGAGGTCGAGGCCTCAAAGTCGAACCTGAACTATATCAAGCTGGACGGCAACGTCGGCTGCATGGTGAACGGCGCCGGCCTCGCAATGGGGACGATGGATATCATCAAGCTCGCAGGGGGCATGCCGGCCAACTTCCTCGATGTCGGCGGCGGCGCCAGCGCTGAGACGGTGGAATCCGGTTTCCGCATCATCCTCAAGGATCCACATGTCAAGGCGGTGCTGATCAATATTTTCGGCGGGATCGTCCGCTGTGACCGGGTGGCAAATGGCGTCGTGCAGGCCGCAAAGAACGTGAATATCCATGTCCCGATCGTCATCCGCCTTGCCGGCACAAACGCGGACCTTGCCGCGGAGATATTGAAGAACTCAGGTCTGAGCTTCCTGGTTGCCGGAAGCCTGAAGGATGCGGCGGAGAAAGTCACAAAAGCGATCGCCGCGTAACTCCATGAGAAAACACGAAACGTGAAACGTCGGAAGATCGTTTCGACCGTCAAGGTCTTCCGGTTGGGTGAGGAGCCCGATGATGCCGAGTTCTGGCAACGAAAATCGATCCGTGAGCGGTTAGAAGCGTTAGAGGTACTCCGATGCCAATATATAAGGCTCATCTATGGCACTCGACCAAGATTTCAAAGAGTTTATAAGATTGTTCGGCTCCGCCGCAAAAAACCTGGTTGACCGACCGAGCGACCTGGAAGATGTAAAACAACTTCGCAAACGGAGGCAATGAGACTCCGCACGGCAAATGGGACGAGGAATTATTTTTGATGGATGTCGATGGGAAATACGAACCGGTCATCGGTCTCGAAGTACACGCCCAGCTTTTAACGAAGTCGAAGGCATTCTGCGGCTGTTCCACAAACTTCGGCGATGAGCCGAACTCGAACGTCTGTCCGATCTGCCTCGGCATGCCGGGAGTCCTCCCGGTCCTGAATGCCCGGGTGGTGGAATTCGTCGTCAAGATGGGACTCGCCACCGGTTGCACGATCGCTCCCCGCTCAGTCTTTGCCCGCAAGAACTACTTTTATCCGGACCTCCCGAAAGGATATCAGATCTCCCAGTACGACGAGCCTATTTGTGCGAACGGTTTTGTCGAGATCGAAACGAAGGAGGGTAAGCGGAAACGTATCGGCATCACGCGCATTCATATGGAGGAGGACGCCGGGAAGTCGATTCACGATGTTGAGAGCGATACGCTGGTGGATGTGAACCGTTGCGGCGTTCCGCTGATCGAGATCGTCAGTGAGCCGGAGATCCGCTCCCCGCAAGAGGCCTACCAGTACCTTCACCAGATCAGGCAGATCGTCACGTACCTGGAGATCTGTGATGGCAATATGGAAGAAGGAAGTCTTCGATGCGATGCCAACGTTTCGGTCCGGTTGAAAGGGGAATCCCGGCTGGGTACAAAAACCGAGCTGAAGAACATGAACTCGTTCCGATTCGTGGAGAAGGCGATCGAGTACGAAATCAAGCGTCAGATTGAACTGATCGAGGAGGGGGGAAGCGTGGTGCAGGAAACGCTCCTCTGGGATTCCGAACGCGGCGTCGCCGTTCCGATGCGCTCCAAGGAAGAGGCGCACGACTACCGGTACTTTCCGGATCCCGACCTTGTTCCTGTGCTGGTCAACGAAGAATGGATAACCAAGGTGAAAGCCATGCTCCCTGAACTTCCCGCGCAACGTCGGGACCGTTTTGTCGAAACGTACAAGATACCGAAGTACGATGCCGATGTCCTTTCCACCGAGAAACCGCTCGCCGATTTCTTCGAAGGAGTAATCACCAGTCTTGCTACGAAGAATGAGGAAACGTATAAGCTCGCAAGCAACTGGATCATGACCGACGTCCTGCGCGTCTTGAAGGAGGATAAGATCGCAGTGGAGAATTTCCCCGTTCCGCCCGCCTACCTTGGCTCCATGATCAATCTGATCGTCGATGGAACGATCAGCGGCAAGATCGCGAAGGAGGTGTTCGAAGAGATGATCAAGACGAAGGAATCGCCCCGGGCCATCGTGGAAAGGAAAGGCCTTGTCCAGGTCAGCGATGAAGGGGCCATTGAACAGGCCGTGGACGGGATCCTGGCTGCGAACAAAGGGCAGGTCGAAAGTTACCTCGGAGGAAAACAGCAGGTCTTCGGGTTCTTCGTCGGCGAAACCATGAAGGCCATGAAGGGAAAGGCGAATCCGAAGATCGTCAACGAGATTCTGAAACGAAAGCTCGCGGGATATCAGCCTTGACGCGCCCGCCTTTTCCCGGCACAACAGAGTTTCCATCACGCAGTGAAGAAGCATCGTTGTAGGATTCTCACGCAGATGTTTTTCACGTAACGACATCCACACTCACCTACCCTCAAACTCCCATGCGCACGAAAACAATCGCCGGTAACTGGAAAATGTTCAAGAACTTTCAGCAGACGGAAGATCTCATCAACGGTCTGAAGAAGGCATTAGACTTCACCGATAAAAGCGTCAAGGTCATCGTTTGTCCTCCGTTCACCTCACTCGCTCTCGCGGGATCTCTCTTGAAGGAAACACCGGTGGCTCTCGGGGCACAGAACATGTACTTCGAGGATGAAGGAGCGTTCACGGGGGAGATTTCCCCCGGAATGCTGAAATCGGTCGGATGCGAATATGTCATCCTTGGACATTCAGAGCGTCGCCTGTATTTTCACGAAACCAACGAGTCGGTCAACACCAAAGCGAAGAAAGCGCTTGCTTCCGGACTCATCCCCATCGTCTGTGTCGGAGAAACGCTGGAGGAGCGCGAAAAGAATATCACAGATCTGATTGTGTCGACGCAGGTTCGGGGCTGTCTCAAGGAGATCAGCGCCGCCGACGTTGAAAGAATCATCATCGCGTACGAGCCGGTCTGGGCGATCGGCACCGGCAAGACCGCAACACCGCAACAGGCGGAGGAGGTTCATCTGCTTATCCGGAAGCTTGTCGGGCAACTGTACTCATGGGCGACCGCCGAAAAAGTTGTGATTCAGTACGGCGGAAGCGTGAAGCCTGAAAATGCGAAAGAGCTTCTTTCCCAGCCAAATATCGACGGAGCCCTCGTTGGCGGGGCCTGTCTCAAGGCTGATTCGTTTGCCTCCATTATCAAATCAGCCACAGCCTAGCATTTTGTTATAATCGTGAAACAGTTATCGATTGGATAGCTGTTTCACGATCTTTCATACGCACACCTTCAAGTTGGCGCCGTAACCTGCGGTCGCACAATAACTTAATACCCTACCGCCCTGGCCTGATCCAATAATTTCCATTGATTTCAGGCCTTTTTTGTATTATATTCCAGCCAAATTTATAGCCGATCCGCTCCTCCTGGATGGGCTTCGTCCACCTCCGCTCAGCAGAGTTGACTATCAAAACCATTAGTGACTTCAGGGGTTTTCTCTCCTCCATTTTCATCCTCCTCTTTTTTCATCTGTCTGCTTCGGCACAGCCGATAATCCTGGAAAACGGACAAAACACACCGGGCGGAACCGACACAGGTATTCACCTCGATACTCCCACCCGTGCAAAGATCGACCTCGCGGGGGTCTGGAATTATTCTCTCGATGATGAGACCTGGGGTGATGTCCGCGTTCCGAGCTCCTTCGACTACCAGGGGAGGATAACATTTGTTCGCAAGTTCACGGTTGAAGAGGCGATGTTGAATTCCTCCTCCTTCAAATTCGTTGCATTGGGAATCAACTACGACGCCGAGATCTACATCAACGATGTCTTTCTGGGGAAACATGTCGGCGGCTACACGATGATCGAGACTGAAGTACCGGATAACACGCTTCAATTGGGGGGCGAAAATGCGGTGAAGATCATCGTCACGAACACGCTCGGTGCCCGCTCCACAGTGCCGCTCCGCAAGCAAATCTGGGGGTGGAGAAATTACGGCGGTATCCTGCGCGATATTTACATCATGACGGTTCCAAAGATCTGGATTGATGAACAGAGAATTCAGACGGCTCTCGATCGGGAACGCAAGCTCGGGAGCGTCCGGGTGGAGGCAGTCCTGAACAGCAAGTCACTGGAACAGATGGGGGACACGCTGAGCGCCCGGGCCAGGATCGGACAGACTCTCTTCGTGCTGGAACTGTTGGATAAATATTCCGGTGCGATCGTCGGCCAATCGACACCGGTTGCGGTGTCCCTTCAACCGAACCGGGATCTGAAGGTGGAGGCGGCCCTCACACTGAACAACCCGAAACTCTGGAGCCCGGAGAATCCCGATCTCTATCTTCTCAAGTCGAAGATCATTGTGCAGGAAGGACGCCAGACGCGGGTCGTTGATGAATATACCCGGAATGTCGGATTTGTGAAGGTGGAGATGCTCGAAGGACGGTTCATCGTCAACGGATCACGCGTGACCCTGAACGGGATTGTCTGGCAGGAAGATTCCCCGGAGTACGGCGCTTCACTGACGTACGAACGGATGGAGAAGGACGTCGCCCTGATCAAGACCATGGGTGCCAATGCGATCCGGTTCGCCTTCCACCCGCCCCATCCCTACATGCTGAACCTCTGCAGCCGGTATGGACTGTTCGCGCTGGTCGAGATACCGGTGTGGAACGTTCCCGGTGAAATCCTCGGACAGGAATCTTTTCAAGCGATTGCGGAGACGATGGTGGGAGAAATGATTCAGCGCGATCATCCGAATCCCTCCATCCTCGCCTGGGGCATCGGCGACGATTTCGATTCTTCCGATCCGAGGGCGAGAGCATACGTTGAGCGCATCGTCGGAGTTGTCCGGAGACTGGATCACCGTCCCACGTATTATGGCTCGCGCATGATGTCCGACGATCGGTGCTCCGATCTTGTGGATATCGCGGCTCTCAATCTGCGGACGACCGACATGACGCTGTTTAAGTCCCGACTCTCAAAATGGAAGGCAAAGCATCCCCAGCAGCCCGTGCTGGTGCTCCGGTACGGGAAGGAAATCGAGCCCGGGAACAGAAACGGATACAGCGATCCCATGTCCCAGGAGTCACAGGGGAAGTTTTTCGAAAAGTTCTATGGAGCGATCAAGGAAGCGAATATTGCCGGGTCGTTCATCAGCGCATTTGCCGATTGGCGCGGCGACCGGCCGATTATGACGGTGAACAGCGGAGAGCCGTACCTGTATCCGATGGGCGTGGTCAATGCTGCGCGTGAGAAGCGTGAAGCCTACGACATTGTGAAGTCGCTCTACAATAACGAGAAACTGACATCCTTGCCGATCGGCCGCTTCCGCTCCTCGTTCCCGTTTGCCCATATCGCCTACGGATTTTTCATCATCTTCGTCGTCGCGTATGTCTACCACTACAATCGCCGGTTCAACGAAACCTTCAAGCGCTCGCTGATCCGGCCCTACAACTTCTTCGCCGACCTCCGGGATGTCCGGTCAGTCTCCATACCGCAGACCATACTTCTCGCTGTCGCCGTCGCCATGACCCTTGGGCTGATTCTCTCGGGGATTCTGTATCATTACCGGACGAATATCTTCGCCGACTATGTGCTGACGCAAATCGTTGTGGGGGATGGGGTTAAGGAATGGCTCATCGACGCTGCCTGGAACCCCTTCAAAGGCATGGCGGCCTTTACGTTCGTCCTGCTGTTCTGGTATCCATTGACGGCGCTCTGCATCAAACTCTTTTCGATGCTCGTGAAAAGGAGGATTAACTGGTATCACGCATTTGCTGTCGCCGTGTGGGGAACGCTTCCCCTGGTGATGCTGAGCCCTCTGGGAATGGCAGTGTTCAAACTCTTCCAAACGAGAATGTACGTCCTTCCGGTTCTCCTGCTGATTGGCCTCTTCCTCGCCTGGTCCCTGGCTCGCGTCCTGAAGGGGGTGGCGGTGATCTATGATATTGCCCCGTTCAAAGCCTATGTGGGCGGCGTGACACTTCTCGTTGTGCTTTTCCTGGGAGTGGCACTCTATTACGAAAGCGTCCATGCCATTACGGCGTACCTTGAGTTCATCGTTCACATTGCGCGGAGCCTCGGGTAATGTATCTTTCCAAACTCGAAATTCTGGGATTCAAGTCGTTTGCCCAAAAGGTCAGCCTGACATTTGACGCCGGCCTGACGGCCATCGTGGGTCCGAATGGCTGCGGCAAGACAAACGTCGTGGACGCCATCCGGTGGGCGTTGGGGGAACAACGTCCGACCACCCTTCGCAGCGATAAGATGGAGGACGTCATCTTCAACGGCACAAAGAATCGCAAGCCGTTGAGCATGGCGGAGGTATCCCTGACCGTCGAGAATACGAGAGGCATCCTTCCCACGGAATTTTCAGAAGTGACGATCACGCGCCGTGTCTACCGGTCGGGAGAGAGTGAGTACTACCTCAACAAGACCCTCTGCCGACTGAAGGATATCCGCGATCTGTTCATGGATACCGGCATGGGGTCGGATGCCTACTCCGTCATCGAACTGAAAATGATCGAGACGATTCTGAGCGAACGCGCGGATGAGCGACGGAGGTTGTTCGAGGAAGCCGCGGGCGTCACCAAGTATAAACACCGGCGGAAGGAGGCGTACCGCCGGCTCGAGAGCGTCCAGCGCGACCTTACCCGCGTCAATGATATCGTCCGGGAGGTACAGAAGGCCGTCAATTCCCTGGAGCGCCAGGCGCACAAAGCGGAGCGGTATAACGAGCATGCGAAACACCTCCAGGCACTGGAGACCACCCTGATGGCGAGGGAGTATGCCAGCGTGGTGACCAAGATCGTACCTCTGCAGGATCAGCTCAACGTTGCCGTGACGGAAAAAACCCGGATCGATGTTGGACTCTCCCAGGAGGAGGCCCTGCTCGACGTGCTGCGGACAGAGATGAGTGAAGTGGAAGACCGGTTGGGGGAGATCCAGGGGGCTTTGACCGACCAGCAGACGAAACTCCACCAGCTGGAACGGACGATCGCAACATCGACCGAACGTCGCCGGTCGCTGACCACCAACATCGAACGGTACGAGAAGGAAAAAATTGACCTCCGCGAACGGCAGGAGGAACTCGTCCGGAAACAGGAAGAGTTGGGGACCAAGCTCGCCGGGATGGTGGAAACACTGACGGCGGCGGAAGCACAGTACGAGACGAAGAAGACCGAACTCGAGCGGTTCGAAGGACAATTGAACGCAAAGAGATCGGAAATGAAAGCACACCAGGATCGTGTGATCGCGCTCCTGCATGAAATTTCCGATCTGCGCAACCGCGAAGGGCAGGTGCGCGCGCGGACGGAAAACATCCGTGGCCGCGTCGAGTACACGGCGGAGGAAAACGTGGTCGCCGGCCACGACATTGAGAAGAACTCCGAACTCGTGGCCCGGCTCACTTCCGAAGACCGTGAACTTCGCCGCCAGCATGCCGAAGCGGAAGTCAAGGTCCACCAGATGGAGGACCGGAAGGCGGAACTGCAACAGGAAATTGAGACGCTCCGCACCCGCGACTATGAGCTTCGAAGCTCCATGGACCGGAAGCAGGCAAAAATGGACTTCCTCAAGGGTCTCGTGGAGAGTCTCGACGGGTATTCGGAGGGGGCCCGGTTCCTCGTGAAGGATGAAGAGTGGAAGAAGACAGTCGCAACCACGGTGGGTGAGGCAATTACGGCCGACTCCCGTTATCGCGTGGCCATCGAAGCTGCCCTCGGTGAGGCCTACGGCTACGTCGTCGTTGAAACAACGGAGCATGCCTATTCCGCCATCGACTACTTGAAGAAACACCTGAAAGGGAAGGCGACGTTTGTGTGTCTCGACCGCCTCCCGAAGTTAATGAACCATCGTCCGCTCAAGACTGAACCGGGAGTGGTCGGGTGGGCAAGCACCCTCGTCCGGACGCCTGACAAGTATCGCGAACTGTCTCAGGTTCTCCTCGATGACACGCTGGTCGTCAACGATGTTACGGTCGCCCGCCATGTCATGGGTCAGGAGCGGGGGATCCGCTGTGTGACGGTCGACGGCGAGATCGTCAGTGATCGCGGGATCGTCCGGGGAGGGAGCATCCGCCAGGATGAGGGGGGACACATTGGCCAGCATTCCCAATTGGAGGAGTTGAAAGAAGAACTTCGCGAACTCCAGGGGCAGCGCGACGGGCTTCAGGAGGAAATGCAGCAGAAGACTCTGGAACTGAACCGGATCGATATCCGTCACCTGGTGGACGAAGCCCGCACGATTGAGCAACAAATGACCTCGGTGGAAGTCCGGATTGCCCAGTTGGAATTCGAAAAGAAGCGCGCGGCAGAGAACATAGAGCGCAACAACGCCGAATCTCAAAAACTTCAGGCGGAAATCCAGACACTCAAAGAGGAGCTCGACGCGCTCCTTCCCACGCTCGATCGCCTGGAGCGGGAGAAGACGGAAGCGGAACACCAGTCGGGAGCCGCGGCAAGCGAGTTGGAGACGATGGAAGCGCTCTGGAATGAATACTCCCGTATCGCGAACGAAGCGAATGTCACGGTCCTTTCACTCAAGGGCGAGGAGCGGAGCCTCCAGCAGGAACGCGAGTATGCCGCCTCCACGGTGAAATCGCTGGTCGCGACGTTTGATCAGAGGACGCAGGATATTGCCTCGGCGAAGGAAGAGATTGCCTTCATCGGCATTGACGTTAAGGAGACCGAGGAATTACTTGCCTCTTCCCGGGAGGAGTTCGCCGGCCTGAATGCGAAGAAGAAATCCCTCGACGCCGAGGTGGGCGGGAAACGCGGTCAAGTCCATGAGATCGAACTGAGGTTGAAGGATGAGCGGTTGAAGCACGAGGGTTCGCTGAAGGCGGCTCATGACCTCGAGTTCAAGATCCAGGAACTCACCATGAAGGCGGACAACCTGAAGCAACGGGCCAGGGAGGAGTTTGAGATTGAACTGGAGCTTCAATCGTTTGACGATAATGAAGCGTTTGATTTTCATGCTGCGAGGGAAGAGGTTCGGGGGCTCAAGGAGAAGATCAGGGCGCTTGGCCCCGTCAACTTCGCCGCGTTCGATGAATATAAGAGTGAAAAGGAGAGACTGGATTTTGTCAACGCCCAGAAAAACGACCTGGTCGAATCGGAGGAAACGCTCCTGACCACGATCGACGAAATCAACACGACCGCCCAGCGACAGTTTTCCGAAACTTTTGAAAAGATCCGAGAGTACTTCATTGTCACGTTCAAGGGGCTGTTTGATGAAGGGGACGATTGCGATCTGAAGCTCGAGGAGGGGGTCGATCCCCTGGAAGCACGGATCGAGATCACGGCCAAGCCGCGCGGCAAACGCCCGACATCGATCGACCTGCTCTCCGGCGGCGAAAAGACCCTGACGGCCATCGCACTGCTCTTTGCGATCTACCTCGTGAAACCGAGCCCATTCTGTATCCTGGACGAGGTGGACGCACCGCTTGACGATTCCAATATCGACCGGTTTACACGCATCCTCCGGAAGTTTTCAGATAATACCCAGTTTATCGTCGTCACGCATAACAAACGGACGATGGAAGCAACCAACGCGCTCTACGGCGTGACGATGGAAGAAGAGGGAATTTCGAAACTCGTCTCCGTCCGGTTCCATGAAGCAGAACGGGCGGCTTCGTAATGGTCCGGGTATTTTGTGATTTTGACGGGACGGCCGCTGCCGAAGATGTCGGGAACAGGCTCTTTCATACCTTTGCCGGCGATCGGGCAAGTGAGATCGTGGCGGAGTACCTCGAGGGCCGGGCGACTGCCCGGGAGTGCCTGCGTGATGAGTGCGCAGCCGTCGGAAACATTTCGGAGCACGATCTTGCATCGTTCGTTGATGGGTTCGGTCTCGATCCCTTCTTCAAAGAGTTCGTGCAGTTCTGCCGATCCCACGAAATCCCGCTCACGATCCTGAGTGACGGGCTTGATTTTTACGTGGAGAGAATTCTGAAGGCGAACGGCCTGGAGGGCATTCCGTTTTTTGCCAACCATCTCGAACTTGTGCAGGTGGAGGGGGCGACCAGGATGGTCCCGTCCTTCCCGTATACCGACTCCGAATGCGTGCGCTGCGGAAATTGTAAACGGAACCACATCCTGACCTTGTCGGCGGATGACGACATCGTTGTCTATGTCGGGGACGGCATCTCCGACCGGTGTCCGGTCCGTTACGCGGACATCGTCTTTGCAAAAAAAGGGTTGATCAAATACTGCCAGGAGCAGAACATCACGTACCATGAGTACCGGCATTTTGGAGATGTGCAGCAGCGATTGGATCCCATCCTGCAGAAGAAACGGATCAAACCGCGAAGGGAAGCAAGGATGGCGCGCCGGGAAGTACTTCTCCAGGGGTAAGGGAGAGCCAATCAAAGGAACTCGATGGTACCAAGGCTTCGTCAAACGCTCTTTCAATATCGGAGCTATACTCCCATCCCGTTCCTTCTGGCGATGGTCCTCTTTGCCCAGCCGACGAACTGGACGATGCCGGTGGGTGGCTTGGTTGCCGTCCTTGGAGAAATGATGAGATTCTGGGGAGTTGCCTATGCAGGGAGCCTCACACGCGTCACCGGGGGTGTCGGCGCGCCCGAGGTCATCGTCGCAGGGCCTTTTGCGCATGTCCGCAATCCGCTCTATGTTGGAAATATTTTGATGTATACCGGCATCGGGTGGATGGCCTATGCCCTCTTTCCGTGGCTTGTCTTGGGTGCTTTTGTCTACTTCACCTTCCAGTACGTGATGATCGTGGCTCTGGAGGAGGAATTCCTGGAGCGGGAATTCGGTGCAGCGTATCTCGAGTTCAAAAAGAATGTGCCGCGGTTTATTCCGCGCCTCAGTCCCTACCGCCACGCCGCACAGGGGCATCAACGACCGAGGTGGGGCGAAGCGCTGAAGTCGGAGACACGGACCCTGCAGGCGTTCGGCCTGGTCCTGGTGATCCTCCTGGCTATCTGGATCGGGAAATGAGCGATGGTAAACCGAGTGATGGTCATAGCCGGTGAGGCGTCGGGAGATCTCCATGGGTCCGGAGTTGTCCGTGAGTTGAAACGGCTCAATCCGAAGATCGATGTCTTCGGCGTGGGAGGGGATAAGATGAAGCAGCAAGGCATGGAGCTCGTCTACCATGTCAATGAGCTGGGGTTCATGGGATTTGTCGAAGTGCTCAGGCACATCCCGGTCATCCGCTCGGTGCAGCGGACTCTCGAGACGCTCTTGAAACTCCGCAAGCCGGACGTCGTCCTGCTTATCGATTACCCCGGGTTCAACCTCAGGTTTGCGAAAATTGCAAGGAAGCACGGCATCCGGGTTGTTTATTATATCAGTCCCCAGGTCTGGGCCTGGCACCGGTCGCGCGTGAAGGCGATGAAGGGAATCGTGGACAAGATGCTCGTGATC
>DKJQ01000189.1 GCA_002454845.1 Ignavibacteria bacterium UBA6688 | reverse complement strand
CTCCTAAGAGGAGAGGGAACCTGGGTTGCCGGTATTTATCACTTTTCCTTCTTAATCAAACAGCAGTGTAAATTAACTACGGAAAGTTCGAAGCAGTCAAGAAAGGACAATTCAAGAGTTGCCTGACTTCAAGAGTTGAGAAGTTAATAATCACGTTGATCCGTACTAATCCGCTTAATCCGCGTCAATCGGTGTAATCCGCGTATTGCCCCCCAAAGGATCGCGAACCGGTTGATTTTACTATTCAAGCATCCGCTCCATCCTCTTAATGCACTCGACCATACAGCGGATGGTATGGTAGTTGACCTTCCAAGAATGGCTCATATGCGTCCAGATCGGCTTGCCCTCGCGGGTCATCAGCGGCCACCACTCACCAACCCGGTGGTTGATCATCTTGTCGAAAACGAAGCGGTGAACGTTCAGGTACGCCGGCCAGTACTCTTCGGGCCCGAATCGGAGGCATCCCTCCAGCATGCCGATCATGACCTCCGCCTGCTGCCAGAACTCCTTCTCGTAATCATACACGCCGCCGGAATGCGGCCCCTCGACGTACACACCACCATGTTCCCAATCAATGCCGTTGTCCCGTCCGTGATCCAGGGCGCGCTTGACCACCGGACTGTACTTTTCCCAGTGCGAATCGAGCACATCGGTGGCATGAGCCAACAGCCAGGCGAGCTCCACATTGTGGCCGGCGGAGGTGTTGTCATCCGCGTTCGGTTTCTGTCCCCCTTCCGCAAACCGGTCCCAGCCCCAGACGATGTCGAACTTGATCTGCGGAGCGATTTGCCAATCGAACGTGAATTGAGGAATGCCGGTCCCATACTTCAGATGGAGCATCTTTCCGGTCAGGATTTCGATATCCTCCGTCAGGGTCCGCCGATGGATGCTTCGACCGGTGCACTGATACAGGTTCGTGAACGCCTCCATCAGATGCATGTGGACATCGAGCGTCTTCCTGTCGCCCCCCCTGGGTCCGGGACCGCACAGGTCCCAGTTGCGTTCGAACATCTCAAAGAACCCGCCATACATCGAATCGGTCCCATATTTTTTGATGAGATCGAACGTCTTCTGCGCGTAATCCTGTCCCCGGGGATCGTCCGTTGCCATCGTGTACTCGCTCAGGGCATACAGAGCGAAGCTCAGGCCGTACATGATCTTCTTATCGATAACGACTTTGCCCCTGCGGTTCGTGGTCCAGAAAAAGCCCCCGTTTTCCAGGTCCCATACTTTATCGATCACGAACCTGACGCCGTGTTCGGCGTACCGTGCGCATGCGCCACCCCCGTAGCCGGCCCGGTGCGCGGCCGACATCGAATAGATCGTCCGCATCTGCGCCAGCATGGATTTCTCATCGTAGCCCGTATCGTTGCCGTCCTGATCAAAGTGCGTAATGAAACCACCGTTGACATCGTCCTTGCAGCGGTTCAACCAGAAGGGCAACAGCTCCGTCGTGAGATGGGTTTTGCACTCGTTGAGACAAGCAGTGACCTGGTCGCTTTTCATGCTCATCCTTTCATCGCCCCGACGTTGATCCCCTTGATGAATTGTGATTGGGCGAGGAAGAAGATCAAGATATTCGGCAACATCACCAGCAACGACCCAGCCATCAGCGTATTCCATTCGGTCATACCGGTTCCGACGATCTGCGACTTCAGAAGGTTGAGGCCGAGCGTGAGCGTGGCGTTCTCCGTTGAGTTGATATAGATCAGTGGGTTCACAAAATCGTTCCAGGTGCCGATGAAGGTGAAGATCATGACGGTCGCCATCGCAGGACGGGAAAGAGGGAGGATGATGCTCCAGTAAATGCGCAACCGGCTGGCGCCGTCGAGCAACGCGGCCTCGTCCAGCTCCCTTGGTATGGAAAGAAAGAATTGTCGGAGCAGGAAAATATAGAACGGAGAGCCGAACAGGCTCGGGACGATCAGCGGCCAGAAGGTGTCGATCCACCCGATCTTCGAATAAAGAATGTACAGCGGGATCATCGTCACCTGCGCCGGAAGCATCATCGTGGCCAGGCAGAGGGAAAACAGGGTGTTCCGACCGCGGAAGTG
The DNA here is from genome assembly GCA_002454845.1 of Ignavibacteria bacterium UBA6688. GTDB lineage: Bacteria > Bacteroidota > Ignavibacteria > UBA10030 > UBA10030 > UBA6688. Next base: position 505 of record DKJQ01000189.1, on the reverse strand, counting down.
GAGGCGCGAGAAACCGTAGGCCACGAGCGAGCAGGAAAAGAATGTCGCCACCATGACCGAAGCGGTGATCACCAGCGTATTGAACAGAAAGGTGTGGAACGGGAGAAGCGTGACGGCCCGGACATAGTTCTCCCACTTCAGGATGTCCGGCACCCATCGGTACGGATGAGCGAACACACCCTGCAGGTCGTGCAACGACGTCGAGACCATCCAAAGGAAGGGGAAGAGAAAAACCCCGCTCAGGCTGATCATGACGGCATACAGGATCAAGTACTTCCCGGCCGAGTCAAGGAAGATCGCCGGGAAGGTTGCGCGCTTCTGCATCGATTCATTCTTCGAATAGTTCAGTGTTCCCCGGCTTCATAGTAGACCCACCGCCTGGAGTACCGCCATTGAACGAGCGTGAAAACCAGAACAACCAGGAACAGGACCCACGCGAGGGAGGAAGCGTAGCCCATTTTGAAATCCTGGAAGGCCTTTTTGTACAGATACAGGACAAAAAAGA
>DKJQ01000254.1:9255-20060 GCA_002454845.1 Ignavibacteria bacterium UBA6688 | reverse complement strand
AAATTCATCAGGAGGCTTTTTCTTCTCCGTCTCCTTGCCCGTCCGAACGAGTGCTTCGGTCAGTTGGGCCAAATATTTTTCGTGGACGTCCATCGCGATTTCTTATAATCTTAACACTCCTTTCCTTGCCTCAAGTGGTCTTTCTTCCTATGTTTAGAGGTATTGAACCCAAGAAGGAGACTTTCCTCATGCAAAGTCGTCGAATGTTCCTCAAGCAAGCCGGATTCACCACCGCCTCCATGTTGATTGCCGAGCGGATCCTGGCCGACCCGTATCTTCCTCTCACAACTCTCCCCCCCGTGACAGATCACGTCCGGATCCGGGGCGTCGTGCGAAGCCGCGGGAGAGGGGTCCCGTCTGTGGCTGTCACCGATGGACGCTCGGTCGTGAGAACCAAAGCCGACGGGACGTTTGATATCAAGTCCACCTCGCTCCAGGAGTTCGTCTCCATCTCTCTCCCCTCGGGCTACAGCATTTCCAAGAGTGCTACCGGGACGGCACTGTTCTATCAGCCAGTCACACCGGGCCCGAACGGCGAGATGACAGCCCTTTTTGACATCGCGCAACTGGCAGTCCCTGACACGCGACATGCCTTCTTCCAGTTGGCCGATCCGCAGACGCTGGACGATGCCGACGTCTCCCGCTTCCGCCGCGAGACCGTACCGGACGTCTATATGATGGCACGGCAGCTCGATGGTCAGCCGATGTTCGGCGTGGCGTGCGGCGATATTCTGTACGACCGGCTCGAATATTTCCCCGATTACGAAAAAGCGGTGAAGGAGATGGGGATGGCATTCTTCCAGGTCATCGGCAACCACGATGTCGATATCGCAGCCAGAACCGACGAGGCTTCGGCGATCACGTTTCGGAAGACCTTTGGCCCGACGTACTACTCGTTCAACCGGGGGGAAATTCACTACGTGGTGCTGGACGATGTGTTTTGGTACGGAGGATACATGGGGTACTTCGACCAGATGCAGCTCGACTGGCTAAAAGCCGATCTCTCGGTTATCGAAAAAGGAAGGACCGTCGTCGTTTTCACGCACATTCCCCCCTACAATGAACAGCACCTCCGCATCGGGGCGAAGAGTCCGAGCAACTCGCTGGTGGTGACGAACCGTGAGTTGCTCTATCGCATCCTTGAGCCATACAAGTCATATGTGCTGACGGGTCATATGCACGAGAGCGAGTACCTGCGGGATGGCGGTGTTGAGATCCATGTGAACGGAGCGGTCTGCGGGGCTTGGTGGACGACGAACATCTGTCACGACGGCACGCCGAATGGCTATTCCGTTTATGAAGTGAACGGCAGCGAATTGAAATGGCGCTACAAGTCGGTCGGGAAGCCGATCGACCACCAGATGACAATCCATCCGAAAGGTTCGAATCCCGATCACCCGGATGAGATCTTCGCCAACATCTGGGGAGTTGACAAGCGTTGGGAAGTAACCTGGTATGAGGATGGTGTGAAGAAGGGATCCATGGAACGGCGTCTGGGCAACGATCCTGAAGCGGTGAAGCTGTTCACTGGTTCGGATCTCCCACACCGTCACAAATGGATCGAGCCAATCCCGGCGGATCATTTTTTCTACGCGAGACCGGGGACAGAAGCGAAAGAGATTATGGTGGAGGCAAAAGATGGCAGCGGGAGAATTTATACGGGGAGGATGAAGATGGGTAGTAGGTGATGGGTGGTAGGAGAAAGGGGGAAGGAATCACCTCGGGATTAACAATGTGTAGCCCATGAGCAGGGATTGTTTTTTGATAGAGCCGCGGGTGAACGACGATTCTATCTTCTCCTGTCGCCCCATTTCTTCGGATTGGCGATTATGTATTTTCTTATCCGTTCCAATTCACCCTGATCGCGGATGATCCGGTCCCAAAAACGTCCCTGCCATGCGAAATCTGAAAATCCGGCATTGTGAATGCGGGTGGTGCATGCGGATTTGAACCCGCGAATAATCGATCCCAAATTATTCCGTTGCGGTCCAAATTGATTGTATGTTTTTTCCGGTAGAGACGCACAGCCGTGCGTCTCTACCGGATTAACGACAACCGATTTTTCCCAACCCCCAAACGGTATTTGACCCGACCGTGCCGCGGTTTCGGATTCGTGGATGACGATAATGCCATGCAGGTGATTTGGCATGACCTGCCATTCAGCCAACGTCACGGTCGGACGGATGGATGGCGTTTTTGCCCATTCATCCGCAATAATCTTCCCGATTTCCGATAATTTCATCTCCCCATCCACCACCTCCCCAAACCACCACATCATCCCCTTTGTGTTGATGGTGACAAAATAGGCACCGGGCGACGAATAATCATACCCCTTCAATCGTGCCGATTCAATCCTGTATTTTCCCCGAAACAACGCCATCCACTCGTTTCTCCCTAAGAAGAGAAACGAACGGGAGTAACAGCGCTGAATATGACGTTTCTGTTGCGCGACTTCAGACGTTGCAACCTGAAACGACCTTCGCAATCATTTCACGACGGCAAGGTTCCGGGTCGATGGAAAGGGGCCGGATCCCAGCCCGATAAGATTCACACCATGTCGTCTTGCCCCCTCAGACTTCACGCTCTCATCACGGAGTGGGTTGAGGGAACTGCACATCCAAGGTCGTGCCGCAACGACAGGTGAAACTTGCATCAACTCTGATTCTGGCGTAGCAACGAATGAATCCCGTTGCATCGGTGACTTCATGCCGACTCACGAGTGTCGCTTTGACGTTTTGAAAGAACGGTATGCAGATCTTCCCTGGTTCTGTGCAGCCCCCCGTGCCACACCACTGTCTTCCATCTTGCAATAAACGTCCCATCGCAGAATCGACTGCATTCCCAAGAACAAAGAGGGGCGGCGGAGCCTGACGATACCCTCCCGTCAGGACATCGTACGTGGTATGAAGCGTGAGTGGCGACTGGCAATCTCCCGGCGCGCGGGCTGGTGGCTTTGTCCAGTGAGTGTATCCGCTCCCAGCCCCGTACCTCGCTTCATATTCATCTTTACTGAAAACAGGATTGTCAGGGCGCCTCCACGGGTCCAGATAGTACACGACTCCCTCGCACGTGGTGATGCGAAGGTAATTATGCTTCCCGTCGTCGGTCACACACTTTTCAATCTTACAAATATCACCCTTGTTCATCCTGATAAGCCAGTCTGCCGCCCAGTCCATCCACTCGTCGCAGAGGCCTCCCGGAGGACTGGAATTGATATTGACGCGAAGGTTCCCCAACAGACCCGTCAACCACCATTGAGTCGCCAGCCGAATTGCCAGGCGGTAGAGCGAGAGTGAATCGGGCTGCCGGGCGACAACGTGAACTTCGATGCCCCGCGGAACGAAGACGTTGCCAGCCGTGTCTGTCCCCCGAACACCGAGCACCTCGGTCCCCACGCTCAACCCGGTCAGTGTCTCCGTTGCCGTGGGAGTTGCAGCGACGGTGTTTGTTGTGCCGCCATTGGAGAGACTATAGATCACGCCGGCTGCCGGGTCTTTGGAGAACACGATTGTTCCGTTCACGGGCGTTGGCATGGCCCGCGTATAGCGCGGCTTAAAGAACAGTTGTGCATTGACCTGATCGTTGCCGCCCACTTCCATGATGGCGATCGGAGACCGCACACCCACCAATCGATGAAGGCTGAAGAAGTTCATGCCGGTGCGGATAAGCAGAGCCAACAGAACGCCGAGCGCCACTCCAATCGCGATGGGACCGAGGGCAGTGAACCAGACTGCCGCGATAATCCCGGCCATGAAATCGTTCCCTGATCGCCGCAGATCTTTCCCCGGAATAATCTGGTGCAAGACATTGCGGTAGTCTGCAGTTGCAAATACCAGATATCCGAGAGCGGCGCCGATCAGCACGAGGGGCTCCTCGGTTGAAAATGACGGGTCTCTGATGACGATCAGAGCCCCCGCGAGAAGGGTGAACGCGCAGGCGCCGAAAAGGTTGCGCTTCTGGATTGTGGCGTCGTGGAGAATCATGGTGGACCTTTCTGACCGTGTTGAGAAATACCGTGTGTCCGGAGAGAGAGCGTTGCCGTAAAAGTTGAAGTGAACATTGACTGTTTTTCACCGCGCATGTGTCGTGAGGCTCCGCGCATCGCCGGGTCTTAAGGAAATTCAACAGCTTCTTCCCTGTCCCGGTTTCCCCGGCGTCAGGGTCCCACACGCAGCGGGGCGAGATTCGTCCACATTTCCTCCGGCTTGTCGGTGAGGATACCGTTGACGCCGGCGCGGAACGATTCGATGATCTCATTTCGTCCATTCAAGGTCCAGTGCACAACCGTACTCATGCGGGTGTTCGTCAGTTCGTTTTTGTACTCTTCGGGATAGTCGCGTCGTCTGGCTGCTTTGATCACATCGTTCAAATCGCCCGGCCGCCCCTGGGCGCCGATCGAGATCACCGTCGTTTTTTTCTCATTGGCAATTCTGACCGGGTTGCGCTTCAGCAGCGCCGCCCCGGCGTCATACGCGAACTCAACCCGGTCCTCCGTCGATTCCCTGAATCCGGCCCGGAGCTCATCGATGTAATCGGGCACAACGTTGCACACCACCATCTTCTGCGGAAGTTTCGTGAACCTCTTCATCGCGGTCCCGATCAACCTCCCGAATTTCTGCATATGCTTTTTTTCCTTTCCGTTCGAGCTTCCAGGGTTTTTGATGTCGAAGAACAGGAAGCGGAGCCGGTCGGTTTGCCCGCTGCAGAACGCGAGGAACTCTTCAAGGTCAGGGATGGGAAATTCGAACCCTTTACGATGCCTGTACCGGAAATACTCGCGCACTTCCCGGGCCGTGAGGTTGATCAGTTCAAATTCGAAGGGGGATTGAAGCGGTCGCCACGGGGTCTGGTCGTATTCGTCCCCCCGGAGTCGGCGGAATGCCACGTTCATCCTGCCGTTCACAAGATCGAACACAGGAGAGACAATCGGAAAGGGCAATCCCTCGAGATTGCGTCGCTGGTAGGCAATGGCACTCTGCTCAGCATCGTGAAAGATCAGGATATGATCATCGGCGGTGAGGCAGAGATCGAACTCAAAGCCGTTCGCCCCAAGCTGCAGCGCCTTCTCAAAGGAAGCGATCGTATTTTCGGGAAAATGGTACGGCGCTCCCCTGTGGCCGGCGTTGAAGAAGTCCCTGAGAGGCACCCTCAGTTCCAGCGGCTGTTCCTCCGACGTCGTTTGTGTGATGTCGCCGCCGCTGAAGAATTCATTCTGCCCGTAGTCGTTGTCCCAACCGGAGTCCCAAGCCGGCAGGCGGGTCGGATAGAGGAGTGGGCGGGCTTGAGGCGTCACCTCATCGGAGCGGAGGAATTTCTGCAAGGGGAGAGAAAAGTTCGGTTTGGCAAACTGCACCCGGAAGAAGTGATGGCGCGTCGGCTTGAAGCCCGGTGCATCGATGAAGAAGAGTCCTGGCTGGGGAGAACGGGGTTGCAGGAGTACCGGGTCCGTAAGTCCGACAACATTCCCAAACCGCATCGGCACGATATCCACCACGACATCATCCGTCACCGGGTATTCTCTTTCTGTGCCCGGCTGGAAGAAGGTGAGTTTGAGGAAGAGGGGTTTCAGGAGGTTCCTTTGGGTGCTGAGATTGAATTCGTTGGGAGATTCTCTTCTATTCAATCCCAAGGTAAATCTTAATCAACGTCGGCAACTGATCGATGAAGATGATGAATGCTATCAGAGTCCCTACAATAGCCGCCGCCCACACAACGTATCCCACCACCGCGAACATCGTCAGCGCCCAGGCAGGCATGGGCCTGAACTCACGGTCTTCCAGGAATTTTCGCCCGTACGCGCGACCGAGGATGAAGCGAAGCGTCGAGCTGTCCTTCCAATACGCTACGTGGGCCAGACCCGGAACTCGGAATAACCCAATGTGGCGGTTCATCGGCGGGCGGTCGCCGCAGATCAGCTTATTTGACAAAGCCCCGGAGACCGGATCGAGCACATGCCAGAAGTTCACCCACCATTGCTTCACACGATCCCCTTCCACCGTCTCGCCGCCGGCAACCATCGCCTGTCGGTCACGCGGGGGCCATGGCCGGAGCGCTTTTTCTCCGAATAGGAATGCGATCTTGTCGAGCGGACTCCCTATCGTCACAAACCTCCGGAGCGCCGCGCGGAAACGTTCAACCCCTTGCTTTTGAATCTTGTCCCCGCTTTTCGTAAGCTCTTCGGCACGGTGGAATAGATCGGAGAGCACATTGTAGCTGATCACCGTCCCGAGGCTGTGCGCCACCCAGATGATCCGCTCGAACGCGACTTCCTTCCCGCCGATCTTCTTTCGCTCCGTTTTCGGAAGCGGACGGAAGTCCCACCCGAGCCCGATGAGTTTCAGGAACTCCGCCCCCACACGGTAATCGATTCGCTGGACGATGGCCCGTTCGGTGATCCCCTTGGGAGCAACGTACAGCCTCACATCGGCAAGAACATCCGATAGGACTTTTGGATTGCGGATCAGGAGTGCAAGGAGTGTTGCGAGGGAGACGACCTGGAGCGGGATGTACAGGAGCCACGCAAAGAGATGCACGCGCCAGATGACGGCGGGATTGAGGAGCCGGAGCTGTTGCCGGACAAGCCACCCGAAGGTCCGGAACGGCGAGAGGAGGCGCGTCCTCCAGAGCGCTACAAAGAACCCACGCTTATTCCCTTCGAGCTCCTTCCATTCTTCCGGGAATGTCTTCTCAAGACTTTCGTAGTCGGCCCAATACCCTTCAGCAATGAGGGGGGGCGGGATTTCACCGAACTTGTGCAGCGGATTCGCGATGCCCCGCTCGTGCTGCCATTCGAGGATCTCGTCCAGAGAGTCTTCGAAACCGGAGCGGAGCGAGGCGGCCGTTTCGGTGATGAGTTGTCTCCCCATGCCATGGACAACGAAGATGGCGTTTCGCCAGGCAGGGTGACGAACACTTGCCCCATCGAGCTCAATCGTCCGGGGCACCTTGCCGAGGTGCCACGGATACACTACTTCCTCGAACGCACGGGGACGATGCTTTGATGAACTATTCAAAAAGACCTCCCGAAAAGAGATCCCCGAAGGAAACGAAGAACATGAAGGAGTAAAAGATGAACTGCAAAACCAAAAGGGGCTTCTCTATTCTCCGTGCCCCCTGGTGCGCCTGGTGGAATATTCTTATGATGGAACGGCTGAGAACTCGTTCACAATCCGTGGTGCGGGAAGGCGTCGCCAGTCAAGTCGACTGGCGCAAGTTTATACGTTTCTTCGTAAAATGTCAAGAATTATTTTAGTGCCAGGGGTAAATACTCTGCGAAAAATCACTGAATTACACTGAAAAGCAGGAAAGAATGGACACCATCACGTGCCTCTCGCTCAAGGCTCTTCGATCCCGGGGTGATTGCTTTCAAACGTGTCGGGCGGCCCGTTGAATTGAATCGCGGTCTCCGACTTCCGTTTGACCCTTGTAGGCCTCTTTAGTCGCGGACAAGGCGGCGGGAATTAACAATGATAAACAAACTGCTCAAAACCATTGCCACCGCGGCGAGGATAGGCTCGAGCAATCCGGCGATGGCAAACGCCATACCGACGGCATTATAGCCGAAGGCCCAGACGAGGTTCCAGCGAATGGTGGAGAGGACGCGGCGGGAGAATCGGATGAGCCAGGGGATTTTTTCGAGATGGTCGCCGATGATGGTGACGTCCGCGCTTTCCTTTGCAATGTCGGTGGCGGAGCCGAGCGTCACGCCAACATCGGCCGCCGCGAGCGACGGTGCGTCGTTGATTCCATCCCCCACCATCATCAGTCCACCAGAGCTCCTGAGCCGCCGGATCGTTTCGAGCTTGTCAGCCGGCAGCAATCTCCCGAACGCTTCAGCGATCCCGAGCTCGGCGCCAATCTTGCGCGTTACACCTTCCGAATCCCCCGAGAGCATCCATGTGTGGATGTTCATCCCTTTAAGCTCACCGATAACCTCCCTCGCATTCCGCCGCAGCGTGTCGGTCAGCTCGAGGCTTCCCCGGACCAATCCTCCCCATGCCACAGAGACACGCGTAGCGTCGGTTGATTCCGTCAAGGGCGGGGCATCTCCCATCCCCAGGCCTTCACGCTCCATCAGCTCGCCTGTCCCGACAAATACGCCGATCCACGAGCCATCTACGAACACGCTACCGCTCACACCGAGTCCGGGAACTGCCCTCACGTCGCGGCTCTCGAACAAAGTGAGGTTTTTCTCCCGGGCATGCCGCACAATCGCCTTGCTGAGCACATGTTCCGAATCCCGTTCCACTGATGCTGCGATGCCAAGCATCGCATCCTCATCCCCTCTTGCGTGGACCGACCGAACCGAAAGCTCCCCTTTTGTCAACGTTCCGGTCTTGTCGAACGCAACTCCCCTCGTGGCCGCTGTCCGCTCCAGAACGGCGGTAGAGCGAACCAGCACCCCCATTTCCGCCGCATGACCAATGCCGATGGCGCTCGCCAGCGGCGCCCCGATCCCAAGCGCACACGGGCAGGCAACGACAAGAACCGTAAGTGCGTGGATGAGCGCCAGCTCGAAGGGACCGACCAGCAGCCACCCCACAAGCGTCAGCAACGCGATGCCAATGACGACGGGAATGAAGATGCCCGCGATCTTGTCAACTGTCTGCTGAATCGGAGAGCGCGAACGTTGCGCCTCATCCATTAATTGCACAATCCGGGAATGCAGGCTCTCTGTTTGTCTCGCCATCACTTTTACTATAATCGTGCCATCGATATTGATCGTCGCGGCGAACAAGGAATCGCCAGCTCTTTTCACCACCGGAATCGATTCGCCACTGAGAATCGACTCGTTCACAGTGGTCATCCCTCCTTCCAACACGCCATCCAGCGGGACTCGCTCGCCAGGAAGGACTTTGATCGACTCGCCGACGGCCACGTCGGAGCTTGGCACCAGTATTTCTATCCCGCTTCGTATCACCCTGGAGGTATCCGGTTGCAGGTCGATCAGTTTCCTTATGGCATCCGATGTGCGGACTTTTGCAGTTGCCTCGATGTATCTGCCCGCCGTAACGAGCACAAGCGTCATGGTGGCCGTGTCGAAATACACGGCCCCGCCACCGGTGAAAGTCTGAACGGACGAAAACCCGAACGCAGTGAAGGTCCCGAGAGCAATCAGGCCGTCCATCGAAAAGCGGAATGATTGCAGCTCATTCCAGCCGTTCCGGACATACGGCCAGCCGACGAAGAGCATGATCGGGATCGAGAGAACAAAGAGGAGTTTCTCAAGGTACGGGACGGTCTCGGGTTCCAGTCCGAACGTCGTCCACCCCTGGTCATAGATCATCCAGCTGATGGCCATGATGTTCATCGAAAGGAAGGCGGAAAAGCCGAGCCGGGCGAGGAAGAGTCCTGCCGTTCCCGCCTCGCCTTGTTCGCCTGTCAGTGAATGCGTGAAGGAACAGCCATAGCAGCAGAAGTGAAGAGTGGTCCCCCCGGCGCCGGATAGGACGCCCCCTTTGCCGTACGGGAGACCGCATTGAGCGCAGCGTTGTGTTGCGTTGGGAGAAGAAGATTTTTGGAGAGGCACAGCAAAAGGTCGCGACAAATTTCGAAAAAAAAAAGGCCGGAGCAACTCCGGCCCTGCGTTTCAACCGGGAGAGCCCGTGCTACAAGGTCATTCGGACAATCTTCACTCCGCCGAGACCGGAGGCTATGACGAGGTCTGATCCGTCAAAGGCGACATGATTGACAGACTGTAGGTTACTGAACTTAAGTTTTCCCAACACGTTGAGTGTGATCGGAATGCCTCCGGTATTCTGCCCGAGGTCGTGGGACGACTCTGCGACGTACACTCCTGCTTCACCGTTGGAAATAAAGACGTACTTTCCGGACGCGGCCACTGCGTTCGTGACTGTGACCGAGGGATCGAGGCCCGCAACGATTGTCCGGGGAATTGATCCGACGATTGCTCCGGTCGTAAGATTCATCAGTACAACGCCTCCGTCGCCGGCGGCAATGAGGGCCTTTCCGCCGATAATCTGAATCGTTGATTTCGACTCGGCAATACTCGCTCCATCGAAATTGTAAGTGCTGAGGTAAGCGAGCGATGCCTTGTTATAGACGGCGATCCGCCCGGGCGTGCCCTGCACAACTACGAGGTAGGTATTATCGTATCCGACCCATCTGGCGTCATCAAGCGGTGCCTCCGATTGAATGGTGAGCGTATCCCCGGCCATCACAAACAGACCACCAGTGTTCCCCGTCGTTGCATAAATACCTGACGAACCTGCGGCGATCGAGGTTGCCGCATAGCTCTTCAACTGTCTCCGGAAACTTTTCTCGAGGCTGAGTTTTCCTCCTGGTGCGTTGATGACTTCTACAACTGCCGGATATTCAAACATGGGATTACTCGTAGCGCCGGCGAAATACACTTTATTATCGTCATAGGAGACGGAGATGATATCGGTATCTGCAAAGATCGCCTGGGAACGAAGCGAAGGATTGGATCCTGACTTGAGTTGCACGACATCAACACCGCCGATGGCCGCCTCTCCTATCATCATGTAACTGACGTACGCGAAGCCACCCACGAGCGCCACAGAAGTGGCCTGCAGTGTTTGATTATTCCCGACGGGTGGTTTGATTTCGGCGAGCATCTTAAGAGAAAAGGCCATGGTTCTGGTTCCTTTTCCGAGCCCCGACTCTTCCACGCTGATGTCTTCGTCTGTGATAGTGACCCGGTCATTCAATACTGTTTCATCGTTGGTAATCGTAATCCGGCCATCGGTCTCATCGGGGATTTCTTCGGGACCCGTGATCTGCTCTTGACAGCCGGCCGTCAAGGCCAACAGCATTGCAGCGAT
>DKJQ01000254.1:0-9186 GCA_002454845.1 Ignavibacteria bacterium UBA6688 | reverse complement strand
AATCAAAGAAACGGAGAAAAGAGCACAATTACAGTACCGTCTGTCACAGGGTCGAAAAGCCTCTTAGAATCAGGCACATGTGTGTGCTGTCTGTCGTTGCGCAACCTCCATGGGGTCCTCTTGCGGGAATAAGGCATCTCTGGTCTGTGGAGAGAGGAAAACGAGAGAAGAGGGGAATTGGTTAAGCCGAAATTGATAGACAGGGGGAGCCGGGGAGCTTCAATGTGAGGTCGTTGTCACATTGCTCCGGACTGGCACAAGCGGCACGACGCGCGCATACGCCAGCCAACAGAGCCCGACGGCGCCGAGGAAGCCGAGCGTGATGCCGAGTTCCACGAGCCCGAGCGGAGGAGTGTCCTGCTTCCAGAGGGAGGGGGCGATTTCGATGAACTGGTACAACCAGTTCGCCGCAAGGATGATGGAGGCGATCGCGGCAAGCGCCCGCATCTTCTCTTTCACCGCGCGGCTGAGGAAGACGACGATCGGAAAGAAGTACAGGAGGATGATCACCGCCCATTGGAACGGCGGCCAGGGGGCATGGTCGAACCGGAGGATGAACCGCTCGATCTCCTCTCCCAGATTCCCATACCACGTGACGAGGTACTGCGACCAGTAGAATCCGCCGGCGAGCATGCACAGTCCCATGAGCAGGCGGGCGACATCATAGAATTGTTTCGTGGACACGTGGTCTTCGAGATGGAAATATTTCCGGGCAAGGATGGCGACAATAATGGTGGCGGCGACGGCCGCATCGAATGCATGCGCAAAGTAGAGCCAGCCATACATCGTGCTGTACCAGTGCGGCTCCAGCGACATCACGACATCGAATCCGACGAAACTGTAAATGCCCCCGTACGCTATCAGCAGAATGGGGACAAGGGGACCAAGTTTCGCCTTGCGGGTTTCAAGTTCCGAGTTGTAATCGGTCCAGTTCCTCGTAACGTGTCCAACCCAGCGGGAGGCTGGGGCAAGTCCCTGTTCCTTCAGCAACCCGACCTCGGGGCGAATAGAGATCGAAACGTACCGCCAGCTGAGGAGGCTCATCATCGAAAAATAGAGCGTCACGCGCAAGAAGAAGAACGGCTCGTTGAGCCAGGCGGCTTTGGCCTTGATGGGCTCCTCGATCCATGGCCAGAGCTCGTGCCGGCCGAAGAATGTGAGGAGAAAAAGAAGAATGCTAAGCGGGATAAACAACACGAACCCTTCCGCCACGCGCCGGATCGTTTCGCCCCATGTGCCGTTCGTGAGTCGATATGCGGCCGAGAACACGACCGCCCCCTGCGCCAGTCCACTCCAGAAGCAGAAGTTGATAAGATAGGAGATCCAGACACGTTGCGAGGCAAATCCGAACATTCCCGCAAGAAGGGTCAGGAGTCCAACCACCACGAAGATACGGAGCACCGCCACGATCTTGGGCGGGAGGTCTTTCGGAGGGGCGATAAGAACCAAATCGGTCATGGGAACGCTCAGTGCCTTATTGTTGCCGTTGCAGCGCGCGCAGGTGGTTCACCACCAGCCATCGCTCACGCGGACTGACTGCCTCATAGTGCGGGGGCATGATCAAATGGCCGTTGCGGATGACATAATAGATATAGCCATCCGGGGCCTTTTCGTACTTCCGTGTCGTCAGGTCGGGAGGGACCTGGAATTTTGCAGCGACCAATCCATCGCCCTTTGCGCCGAGTCCATGGCAAGGTGAGCAGTATGCCTGATACAGGAACCGTCCGCTGTCTGCGTTTGCCGGGGCGGGCTTGACCGGGTTCGTCAGCTTCGCCGCCGAGGAGGAGTCATGCACCGCTTCCACAAGACCCTTGACCGGCACCGTATTCTTCACCGGCGTGCGCGGATCTTCATGCTTCCGGTACGAGGGCTGAACGTGCATATCGGAGCGGTATCGGTAGTTGCCGATTTCGCCGTTGTCGTTGCCGCAACCGAGCATAAAAAGAAGTTGAGCAACAACGGAAAACACCGAGAACCGGTGCAACGGGGCAACGGGGCATCGGCGGGATGAAGCGACGGGAATATTATCAGGATTCAAACCAACCATGGTTTCGGGATATTGATCAGCCGGCGGCTTAGTACGACAGTTGCGACAGCAACTGTCAATGTGGAATGGCATTCAGTTAGGCCAAAGCCCATGTTAAAATGAGGTTCGAGAGAATGAGTGTGATTATTCAGTTTTTCAAAGGTCTATTTTCATAAGCCCTATTTGGGCGAGATGGCATCTCGCCCTACATTTGCGACTGTCTCTCGCTTGAAACTTCGAGCCCCAACCTGCTTCAACATTTTCTCAAACTCCTTCATCTCCCCCTCCTCACAGAAAACCTGGATGCCGTAGTGATCGCTCGAGAGGCGCTCGTCATAGAGAGCCGCAAGGTGAAGCTGCGGCAGTCGGGCATTGATCAGAAACCCGATCATGGTTGCCAGAGCGCCGAAGAGGATGGTGAGGATATAGGCCAGCACACCAAAGGGGGGGATGGAGATGATGGGCTTGCCTCCCACTATGAGTGGATAGTGCATCGCCGAGCCAATGGTCAGCGCCCACCCCGTGCAAAAGCCTGTCAGCGCACCTACGAGCGTGAAGACGCGCACCGGGCTCTTCGGTCTGTGCAGGGCATGCTCGATATCATGATGCGGCACGGGGGCGTAGACGAGGAAATTCTCGTGCCCAGCCTTCTTCAGTTCGTGAATCCCGTGGAGAAGCGAATCCATCGCGGGAAACACGGCCATCAAGTTTGAACCCTTGTACTTATTCATTGATCGGTAGTCATACAGGTCAAACATTCATAAACGCAAGATCTGCGTCGGGGAATCGGCGCGACGGTGCGTCGGTGAGAAACTGAGTCGTGAAGGGTATCGACACTCAGACCAGCCATGGCTTTGGATTGTTAATCATTGTGACGATTTTCCCTAACAGGATGTTGTACCCTTTGTACACCCCTTTTCCTTCATCTCTGGTGAAATATCCACAACGAACACCAAACTCCAACCAGGTTTGGGTTTCAGCAGCTTCCGTTTCCGAATCACTCAATTTGCTGATAAAAGCAGCCTCATAGCGTCTTTTTCGCCACCCTTCGGTGATATTCGTTGCAGCTGACCGTGAAGACCTCCGCATTTGATCTGTCATCGAGTACCGTTCCTCAATCGGAAGTTTCTTCGACAATTCAAACACCGTCATTGCCAGCTCAAATGCAATCCTATAAACTTCAAGATCGTGATGAGTCTTTACGAGTTGTTTCCTCCCGCTCCTGACTCCTCCTCCTCACTCCAGACAACCAATTCTTATCTCCGTTGCACCGTTTCTCCGATGCTCCGTTGCGCTATTTTTTGCCGGACATCGGCGGCTCCAGCTGCTCCTTCACTTCCCACATCGAAACGACAGGGAGCGTTTTGGCAAAGATCAGGAACAAAAAGAAAAACCAGCAGAAACTTCCGACGACAATTCCCGTCTCGGACCACGTCAGGCTCGGGAGCCCCCAGGCAAAGGGGATGTACTCATGGGCGAGCGATGTAACGATGATCGTGAAGCGTTCGAACCACATACCGATCGTCACGGCGATCGAGACGAACACGAGGAACGGGATGCTGCGCCGGAACCGTTTGAACCAGAAGAGTTGCGGAATCACGAGGTTACAGACGAACAACGCCCAGAACGCGAACCAGTAATCCCCGAACGCCCGATACAGAAAGATCGCCTGCTCCCACGGGTTGTGGCTGTACCAGGCGATGAACAGTTCGATCAGGTACGCGAATCCGACAACGGTCGCAGTAAACAAAAGGAACTTCGCCAGGCTCTCCAGGTGATGATCGGTGATATACTGATGAAGATTGAATGCGTTCCTCATCGGGATCAGGATCAGGATCACCATCGCGAGCCCTGAGTGGATCGCCCCGGCGACAAAGTACGGTGCGAAGATGGTGCTGTGCCACCCAGGCACGATGCTCATCGCAAAATCCCATGACACGATGCTATGGACTGAAATGACGAGGGGCGTGGCAAGCGCGGCGAGGAACACGTAAGCTGCCGTATAATGCCGCCACTGGTTGTCCGTCCCCTGCCATCCCTGTGCAAGGAAGCCATAGAGCTTCTTCCGCCACCCTTTGGCTTTGTCGCGGATGATTGCGACATCCGGCACCATGCCGGTCAGGAAGAAGATTGAGCTGACGGTCAGATACGTGGTGATGGCAAAAACATCCCACACCAGCGGGGAACGGAAATTGGGGAAGAGTCCTCCCATCTGCGGGTAGGGGAGCGTCCAGTAAAAGACCCATACACGCCCCATGTGGAGGAGCGGAAAGAGTCCGGCTGTCGCGAGCCCAAAGACCGTTACCGCTTCGGCGCTCCGGTACACCGGCGCTCGCCACTTGACCCGGAAGAGGAACAGGATGGCAGAGATCAGCGTGCCGGAGTGGGCAATACCGACCCAGAAGACGAAGGTGGCGATATAGAGGTACCACCCGACCGGGTTGTTCTTCCCTGAAACTCCGACGCCCGTAAGGATCTGGTGCAACCACGAGCCGCCCCCCCAGGCAACGCCAAGACCGAGAAGTATGACCGCGACGTAATACCACTTCTTCGGCTTGTTCAGCGTCTGCGTGAGGTCGAGGTCGGTCTGACTGTAGCTGAGTTTGTAGGGCATACGTCTCGTCCTGTTAAACCGAGGGACTTGCTTTCATCAGGTCATAAGTGATAGGTGGAAGATGTTAGGGGGCGAAACGAAGGAGCGCCCTCTCGAGACCTTTAAGTATCCTTCCACATTCATCATACCGCGCGACAAGAAAATCGAACTTCTCCTTATCGAAGTATCCCTTCTTAAACGACATCGTGAGGTGATGCTTTGTCTCTCTCAGTTCCCCGAGGGACCTGTTGATCGCCTCGAGGTACACATTGATATGCTTGTTATTCCAACCCTCTGCAAGATTTGCAGGAATTGCATCTGACGACCGCCTCAACTGTGAACCGACCTCGTACATTTCATGCTTCGGAAACGTGAGCGTCAAAGCATGAACCTCAAGGTGAAGTTGCACAAGCTTCTGATAAACTTCGAGATCCTCAAAACTCTCAATCCGCTTCTTCTCCGTCTCCACCTCCGCATCACTATCCCCACCACCCGCCACCTACCACCCACCACTTATGATCTGATTTCCTTGAGATAGACCACTGCCGGTTGCGTGTTCAACTCTTCCAGCACCCGGTAGCCGCGTGGCTTGTTCTTCTCACGCAATCTGTTTACGTTGCTTTCGGGGTCTTTCAAATCGCCAAAAACGATGGCCTGGGCCGGACACGCCTGCTGGCAGGCCGTGGTGATTTCCCCGTCGGCGACCGGGCGCCCCTCCATCTTCGCGTTGTTCTTCCCCTCCACCACGCGCTGGACGCAGAAGGTGCACTTTTCCATCACCCCTTTGCTCCGGACGGTGACGTCGGGATTCAGCTGCCAGTTGAGCGGTTCAGGCCACTCGTAGTCGAACCAGTTGAAACGCCGCACTTTGTAGGGACAGTTGTTCGAACAATACCTTGTCCCCACACAGCGGTTGTACACCTGGGCGTTTAATCCCTCAGGAGTGTGGTACGCGGCGTACACGGGACACACCGGCTCGCACGGCGCATTGTCGCATTGCTGGCAGAGCATCGGCAGGAATTCCGCGTTCGGGTTGTGGGGCGCCTGCGGATCGGTGGGCGGATCGTCGAAATACCGCTCGACGCGGAGCCAGGAAAGTTCGCGGCCGAGCTGGACCTGTTCCTTCCCGACAACCGGGATATTGTTTTCCGCGTAACAAGCCGTAACGCACGCGCTGCATCCCGTGCATTTGTCCAGATCGATGGTCATCCCCCACCGGTGATCCGGGTGTTCATGTTCCTCATACATCGATGCGCTCCCCGGCTTGCCGAACCCCTTCTCTTCCTGATAGGTCCCTTCCTGCAACTCCTTCGTCTGCCGCAGCAATTCCTCCACGGTCACCATCTGGACGATGTTGCGTCCATGCAGGTAGTCGCTTCCGGCAACATCCGCCAACTTGACGTGCTCGCCCCGGTTCACCACGCGCACGCCAATGTTCGACCACTTCATGCCACCGGAGGAAAGAGGCAGGGGGGGAAAGAGCGAAAACACATTGGGTCCTTTCCCTTTCGCGTAACGGCCATATTCGGCATGACCCTGACCGATGGGCATGGCCACAACGCCCGGCCTGACGCCGGCATAGACATAGGCAGGGGCTTCAAGAACCCCATGTTGGGTTGTCAACTGCACGATATCGCCACGCTTGATGCCCAACTTTTCAGCATCGGTGGGATGAATCTCGATCCAGTTTCCCCATGTAATCTGTGTCATGGGATCGGGGACCTCCTGCAGCCACGGTCTGTTTGCTCCGCGGCCGTCGTAGAGATTGATCGAGGGAGAGGTCACCAGCACGAAGTCGGATTTCACATCCACGCGCTTCAGTTCACCCAGGATGCCGGTGAGGTCGGAGGCGGAACCTGTCCATCGCACAGCAGTTCCTCGGGATGCCAGCCTGAATACCCCTCCGTTCGCCAGCGCCTCGGTCCACCACCGATCGAACTCCTTCTTCTCCCCCAATTGCCGGTGGAGAGAACTCCAACGCGCCTTGACGTATTCGAAGAACGGCTGTTCAGATTTCGAAAATGTGGTTCGCCGTCGAATCTTATCGTTGAGGGGAATCAGGACGTCGCCCGCCATTCTCGTGGTTTGAAACACCGGCTGCATTACAGGTTGCATCAGGCCGAACACACCCCTCTTCGGTTCGTAATCCCCCCAGCTTTCCAAGTGAGTGTGGATGGGTAGGACGAGGGTTGCCAGTGCGGTCGTCTCATCCATGAAGCTTGAGAACGCCACACTGAACGGGACCCTGGCCATCGCGTGCGTAAAGTTGACGGCCGGCGGTGTTGAAAACACAGGGTTCGTGTCCATGAAAAAGAGAGCGGAAATCTCCCCCTGCTCCATCGACTGAACAAACCGGGTCAGGTCGGCATAGCCATGGAGATTGGAAAGAGTCATCGACCTGTCAAACCGGACCGTTTTCCCAATATTGCCGCAAATGGCATTCAAGAGATTCACGGCAGTGAGGATTGCCACTTCCGTTTCGCTCCCGAGCACCGTCCCGCCGCCGACGGCGACGCTGGATTCGGCCCGGACCATCTGGAGAGCAAGTTCGCGGATTCGCTCCGCGTTGACACCGGTGATTTCTTCCACCTGTTTCGGCGCAAAACCGCGCGCCATCGCGAGGAGCTCGTTGGAATCGGCCAGCGAGATTCCTTTCGCTTCCCCGGAGGTGAGGATGACGTTCACCATGCCCATGGCGAGGGCGCCCTCCGTCCCCGGCTTTGGCGCGATCCACTCATCAGCATTGGTCGCGGTCAGGGAGAGACGGGGCCCGACATAGACGTACTTGCCGGTTGCTTTGCCGTCAAACGCGCGGGAGGCGGTGAAGTCTCTTGTGTATCCGACGGGCGAGAGCCACGTCTCGAGGAAATCGGCTCCAAAGGAAAGAATGAACTTTGCGGAAGCAAAATCGTAGTCGGGGATTTCGGCACGACCGAAGGAGATCCGGTTCGCGCGCTTCATCGATTCGAATGCAAAAGGCTCATAGCGGACACGGCGACGGGAACCGACCGCCCCAAGAAAGTCTTCGATAAGGGCATCGAGCGATCCGGTCAGGTGCGGAGTCATCCAGGCAATACTGTTCCCTTTTCCGCCACGGACGATCCCGTTCAGTTGTTCGAGGATGTACTCTTCCGCCTGCGGCCACGAAAGCTGTTCCCAGCTTCCATCGGGACGTTTGCGTAACGGCTGTTGAATGCGGTCGGGATTATAGAGGCCCTGGAGGGAAGCCTGGCCGCGTGAGCAGAGGGAGCCGCTGTTCACCGGGTTCAGCGGGTTCCCTTCCACCTTCACCGCGCGCCCTTCGCGGACGCGTACATGGATGCCACAACCGGCGGGACATTCGCGGCAAACGCCGGCGTACCAGACCGACTTGCCCGGGATAATCTCCTCGTGCGGGATCACGTACGGGATCAGCGACTGCGGCTTTTTCGGCGTACAGCCCGGCAGCGCGGTCGCAACCGTTGCTCCTCCCAGAATCCTCAGAAAGTCTCTACGCTTGAGTTCCATGCTTCAACCGTTCCCGTAACATTTCAGCGAGCGCCTCATTTTGTTGAATGCGATCCTTCATAACCCACGGCATCAGAATCCACAGCAGCAGCCCACCGATCGTAAGAATGTGAACCTCTCCCATGACAACACCATACATACCTGCAAGAAACAGGAGCATCCCCACGGTGAAAGCTGTCCAGGCAAACAATCGGATCCGCCTCACATGGTTTTGAAGATACACCAACTTCCCCCCGTCGTCCCTTTGTTGAACCTCGTACGGGAGATTCCAGAGGATGTCTTTCTGCAATCCGACGGAGCGTCCTTTCTCCCGTCCTGAAATTTCCTGTGCTGGTGGCAAAGCACCTTCTACTTTCCTTTGAGGATCGCCTCGATCTGCATCAAGTGGTTTAGGTCATGTCCGCCATACAAATTGACGATATGGGCGATCGATTCTTTTCCCCGTTCGGCGTGCATCCCGTACTGGGACCATTGTTCTTTGGAAAGGGAGTCCAGGAGGGCCAGGTTGTTCTCTCGTTGAACCGTGAACATTTCCAGAGCTGCCTTCGGATCGGCAATGATAGAGCCGGCGTTCTTCATCCAGAGATCCTGATCCATCGCCTGGATCGGCGTGCCGCTGACGCTCAGGATCATCCTCATCCTGTAAGCGAGAACGATCTCCACCTCCGCGAGATGGGCTATAATCTCTGCCGCGCTCCACTTGTCCGGTTTCGGTCTTTTCTGCAACTCTTTCTTTGAAGCGGTCTTGATGAGTTTTTTCAGTTTCTTTGGCGTTGACGACATAATCTTGACGGAATCTTTGTCGCCAAGATATTCCAACAAACGCGAAATGTATTCCTTTGCAGTTTCGTTCATGCGTCCTCTGCCGGATTGTCCTGTGATTATTTCCTTCACCCCTCCCCCTCTCTCCGCTCTCTAATTTTCTGCTTTTTCCTCCCTATGATACTTCCTACTTACTACTTTTTTCATTTTTCATTTTACATTTTGCATTTATTTCCCTCCTCACCCTTTCTCCCCTACACCCCTGCACTTTGAATTATCTATGACATGTATAGCAATC
>DKJQ01000376.1 GCA_002454845.1 Ignavibacteria bacterium UBA6688 | reverse complement strand
ATTACTTCTCTCGGAAGGAGAGTATGAACCCGATCTCGAGGCGGCGTTTTCTAAAGATCAGCGGCGCCACCATGGGTGTGGCAGCGGCTGGTGCCGGCGTTCTGAAAGGGACCCGGCTTCTTGACTCCCCCTCAACGGACCAGAGGAAGGGCGACGAGAAGATCCCCACGTTCTGCGATATCTGCTTCTGGAAATGCGGCGCCATCGCGTCCGTCAAGGACGGGAAACTTTGGAAAATCGAAGGCAATCCTGAAGACCCGTTGAGCCGCGGCAGGCTCTGCCCGCGGGGAACGGGAGGTGTCGGAGCGCATTTCGATCCGGACCGGCTGCGAACCCCGTTGATACGGCGGAAAGAGCGCGGGAAAGAGGAATGGGTCGAGGTCACCTGGGATGAAGCGCTCGATTATATTGCCGTCAGGATGCAAGCCATCAGGAAATCGTACGGTCCCGAATCGATCGCGCTTTTCAGTCACGGCATCGGCGGAAATTTCTTCAAGCACACACTCAAGGCGTTCGGCACCCCTAACATCAGCGCCCCTTCATTTGCCCAATGCCGCGGGCCGCGGGATGCCGGCTTCCGTCTTACCTTCGGCGAGGATGTGAGTTCCCCCGAACGGACCGACATTGCCAATGCTCAATGTCTCGTCTTACTAGGAAGCCATCTTGGCGAAAATATGCACAACACACAAGTGCAGGAGTTTGCCGAGGCAATTGGGAAGGGGGCTTCCATCATTGTCGTCGATCCGCGGTTCTCGGTGGCGGCAGGCAAGGCAAAGTATTATCTCCCCATCAAGCCCGGAACCGACATAGCCCTCCTCCTTGCGTGGATGAACGTCATCGTGAAGGAAGGATTGTACGACAAAGAATATGTCCGGCAGTACGGTTTTGGTTTCGATCAGTTTGCCGCTTCCCTGGAACGATATACGCCCGCCTGGGCCTACACCGAAACGGGAATTGAGCCGGAGGTCATTGTGCAGACTGCACGGGAGA
This sequence comes from Ignavibacteria bacterium UBA6688, assembly GCA_002454845.1. Classification (GTDB taxonomy): domain Bacteria; phylum Bacteroidota; class Ignavibacteria; order UBA10030; family UBA10030; genus UBA6688. The sequence goes on along the minus strand of DKJQ01000376.1, from coordinate 1,962 downwards.
TGGCGCGGTTCAAACCGGCGACACTGGTACACCCCGGAAGGCATGTCACTTGGTACGGTGATGATACCCAGCGAAGCCGCGCGATCGCGCTCCTGAATGCCCTGCTCGGAAGCTGGGGCCGCAAGGGAGGTTTTTATGCTCCCGTGAGCATGGATGTTCCGGCTTACCCGTATCCAGACTACCCAAAACCGGTTCGTGAAAAAGTCGACAACCCCGGTCAGCGATATCCCTTTGCCCACGAAACGATCACCACGGGGATCCGCGAGGCGACTCTCACCGGCAAACCGTATCCCGTCAAAGGATGGTTCGTGTACGCAACCAACCTCATGCACGCGTTGCCGAACGAGGAGGAGACGATCAAGGCTATGCAGAATTTGGACCTGCTCGTCGTGATCGACGTGGTTCCCAGTGAGATTGCCGGATGGGCCGACGTTGTCCTTCCAGAATCTGTGTATCTCGAGCGGCATGACGACCTGAACGTGGAGTGGTTCCGCGAGCCGTTCATCGCCCTGAGACAACCCGTCGTCGAATCGCCCCAAGACCAGAAACCGGGCTGGTGGATGGCAAAGCGCCTTGCGGACAAATTGAATCTGGGACACTTCTATCCCTGGGAAACGATCGAAGACTACTTCAGGCAACGCCTGCGGGCTGCGGGATACAGTCTGGAATCATTGGAGAAACAGGGGATCATCCGGGGCGCGAGGCAACCGATCTATTTCGAGGAAGGCGTCCCCGCTGAGTTCCCGACTCCCTCCGGGAAGATCGAATTCTACTCCCCTCAGCTTGCGAAGGCGGGGTTTGACCCGATCCCTCGTTACACACGCCCTGCGGCCGGACCGCCCGGTTCCTTCCGATTGTTGTACGGACGATCACCCGTCCATTCATTCAGCCGGACGCAATCAAACAGAATCCTCTCCGACATGATGGATGAGAACGAGGTCTGGATCAACGCCGACATCGCGCGCCGGTACGGTCTGAAAAGCGGAGAATATATCAGACTAAAGAATCAGGATCATGTGGTGAGCAATCGCATCAAAGTAAAGGCGACCGAGCGGATCAGGCCCGACTGCGTCTACATGGTGCATGGATTCGGGCATACCGCCAGGGGATTGAAGCATCCTTTCATGAAGGGAGCCAGCGACTCGCAATTGCTGACACGCTACGCGGTCGACCCTTTGATGGGGGGCACAGGGATGAACGTGAATTTCGTGACCATCGAATCGGAGGCCCCGCATGGCTAGGTTCGGGATGGTCATCGATACTGCACGATGTGTCGGTTGCATGGACTGTGTGGTCGCCTGCAAAACCGAGAACAATGTGCCGGAGGGATTCAACAGGGACTGGATCACCACGGAGGCGAACGGGACGTTCCCCAACGTGCACCTGGAGATCCGAAGCGAACGCTGCAACCAATGCGCCACCCCCCCTTGTGTGTACTGCTGTCCGACGGGGGCAAGTCACGTTCACGCCGTTGGCCATGTCGTCCTCGTCACAAAAGAGGAATGCATCGGATGCAAGGCGTGCCTCGCATCGTGCCCGTACGACGCCCGGTTCATCCATCCGGAGGGCTATGCCGATAAGTGTACCTTCTGCATTCACCGCGTGGAACAGGGCATGGACCCCGCTTGCGTCACCGTCTGCCCCACCCACTGTATGCACTTCGGGGACCTCGACGATCCGAGCACTATCGTCAACAGAATGCTCGCTTCCCGCAGGCATCACTCGCTGATGCCGGAGGCCGGCACCGAACCGTCCATTTTTTATCTTTCGTGAGGCCATCCGTGCAGGAATTGACCACGACCAGAAACAATCATCTCATCGACCCCTCGCTCCATGTCTGGGGATGGGAAATTCCAGTGTACCTGTTCATTGGCGGATTGGTGGCGGGGATCATGATCATCTCCGGCTATTTCGTGTTGCAGGGGCAGTATAGGAAGAACGTCTTTTCCTGTTTCCATCTCC
>DKJQ01000261.1 GCA_002454845.1 Ignavibacteria bacterium UBA6688 | reverse complement strand
GACTTATGGGGGTTTTTGAGATGGCTTCTAGGAAAAAGAACCCGTGAAGCTTAAAATCATTCTCGGTATCCTTGCCATACTCATCCTCGCTCTCGTTGCCGTGGTTCTGATCAACGAATCTGCCTTCAAGAGAGGGGTTGACGCAGAAGTAACCGCCCTTTTTCAGAACGCAGGTCCATCCGACACAACAGTCGTCACGGAAGCTGATCTCGCTCACCTCCCTCCCCCCATTCAGCGGTACTTAAGGCGCTCACAGGTCGTGGGAAAGCCGAAGGTGCAGTTTGTCCGGCTCAGGCAACGCGGGACAATCCGACGCGGGCCGGAGGAGGCCTGGATGCCCTTCGAGGCGGAACAGTACTATTCGGTGAATCCTCCGGGATTTGTCTGGCACGTGCGGGCGAGCATTTTTCCGTTGCTCTCGATGGTGGGCCGGGACAAGTATGTCGAAGGAAAGGGGAATATGCACATCACACTCCTCTCGACAATCACCGTGGTGGACGTCTCAGGCCCGGAGTTAGACCAGGGGGCTTTCGTCCGATTCCTGAGCGAGATCGTCTGGTTTCCGAGCGCCTGGTTGAGCGACTACCTGACCTGGGAACCGATCGATTCGAGCTCGGCAAAAGTGACGATGCGCGATGCGGGGATCAGCGCCTCGGCAATCATCTTTGTAAACGAACAAGGGGATATCACGAATTTCACCGCCGATCGAATCATGGCGGTCGGGGACAGTTCCCGGACGGAACGATGGTCCACTCCCATGACGGGGTATGGGGAATCCGGTGGATTCCGGATCCCCACGCAAGGAGAAGCCGTGTGGCAGTTAGAGTCCGGTGATTTCTCCTATATCCGGTTGGAAGTCATTTCGATTGAGTACAACAAGAACTCGCTCTACTGAGAGCGCGCGGGTGGAACAATATCTCGGTTTCATTATTGTCACAAATGAGATGGTGTATCTTTACCGTACGGGAAGCGTATGAACACAAAGCCGTATGCACACAACACTCTTTACGAATTCGGACGGAAAAAGGAAAACCCATGGTTTCTCCTGGAGGAACGTATATGAAACCTCTGTGGATAAGACTCGTTCCGCTGTTTCTGTTGACGGTACTTCTTGTGTTTGCTGCGGGGTGTTCGGGAGAGGATTCCCTCGTTGACACCGTCCAGGTGATCGGCTCGGGTAGGCTGGTCTCCCAGGACCGCACCGTCGGGACCTTCACCGGAATCCGTGTCACCGGCATTGCCAACGTTGTGATACGGCAGGATCCGGTTCAAGCTCTCCGCATCGAAGCCGACGATAATGTCGCGGATCGAGTCACCACAACCGTCGAAGGCGGGCTTCTCACTGTGGGACTCGAGAGAGGGTCGTACAGCAAAATCACAGTGAACGTGTATGCATCGATGGCAATCGTCAGGAGGCTTGAGGTGATTGGCAGCGCAAACTTTTCGACGACCACGCCGATCCAGACGGACTCCCTGACCTGCCGGATTACCGGGACGGGGAACATGACGCTTCAGGGTTCCGCGAACGCGGGGGTTTTTGAAATCACAGGTGCCGGCTCCGTAGGAGCCTTCAACCTGAACCTCGAACGGTGCTGGTCGTTGATTTCGGGGACAGGGAACATCGAAGTGAACGTGAGCAATCAGCTCACTGCAAGCATCACCGGGGTCGGGTCCATTACCTACGCCGGGAATCCATCGACGGTGAATCAGTCCGTCACCGGCGTCGGGAGCGTGAAGCCACGGCCATAACCTCATCCCCACCTTAACTTTTTCAATCCCTGAGGCAACCGTATGATTAAATTCCTCCTCTGGTGCATCCTGCTTGTGCTTTGCTGGCCGTTAGCACTCATCGCTCTTGTGGCCTATCCATTCGTCTGGCTTTTCCTCCTCCCCTTCCGGCTCGTCGGCATCGCGGTCGGCGGCATCCTCCAATCGGTGTGGGCTCTTGTGACGCTACCGGTGAGAATTTTGGGAAAACTGTGACAAAAACCACGAGGGAAACAGGGAAAAAAGATGGGTTTTTGCCGATTTCCCCATCCTTCCCCTTCTTCCCGGGTGAGAGTTTCCACGGCAGGATTCCCGCAAAGTAGTTACGAAGAATCTTTGAAAAGCGTATCTTTCCAATACCTCAATATGTGAAACCACCGGAACGACCCCGACGTTGTTCCATTCAAAACGATCCCGGAGGCCTCCATGATGGAAACCATTCGCTTCACGCTCAACAACAAACCGGTCACGTTGACCGTGGAGAGTGACCGGTTGCTCTTGTGGGTCCTGCGAACCGATCTCGCACTCACCGGAACAAAGTACGGATGCGGAGCCGGTCTGTGTGGATCGTGCACCGTCCTTGTCGAGAAGAAAGCTGTCCGGTCATGCCACACCACCATCGGCGAGATCAAGGGGAAGGAGGTCCTCACCATCGAAGGACTGGCAACGGAAGGAGCGCTTCATCCGGTGCAGAAAGCGTTCGTGGATCATGACGCCCTTCAGTGCGGCTATTGCACACCGGGGATGATCCTCACCGCATGCTCCCTCCTGCATGAAAACCCCCACCCTTCCTCGACTGAAATCATCCGCGAGCTTGATGCGAACCTCTGTCGTTGCGGCGCCCACACGCGAATCCTTGCGGCCGTGCACGCGGCATCAAAGGAATTGAAGGGAGGATTCTGACATGAAAGACTATCGTGAACTTGAAATGGACTTCATGGACAATGTTCCTTCGCCACAAATTGACCGGCGTGAGTTCCTTAAACTCGGCAGCGGGATTTTCGTCCTGTTTACCGTCGGCGACTTTTCCACGCTCGCTGAAGCGCAACAGGCACAGCGGAGTTTGCCGACGGATTTCAATGCCTTGCTGAGAATCGGGGAGGATGGACGTGTCTCGTGCTACACGGGGAAGATCGAAATGGGACAGGGAGTGAACACCTCCCTTGCCCAGATGATCGCCGACGAACTGGATGTCCAACTCGACGTCGTGGACATGGTCATGGGGGATACCGACTTGTGTCCCTACGACCGCGGGACCTTTGGCTCGCTGACCACGCGGTCGTTTGGACAGTCGCTCCGGGCTGCTGGGGCGGAGGCCAGACGCGTCTTACTTGAGCTTGCCTCGGAACAACTCAAACTCCCCATGGAAACGCTGGGAACGGAGAACGGTCAGGTCTTTGACAAATCGAATAGGAACAATCGTGTGCCGTACGCGCGGCTCACGCAGGGCAAGCGAATCGAACGTCGCCTCTCCCAAGCTGCCATCAAGAAAATGCCGTCGGAATTCAAGGTGATGAACAAGCCGGTCAACCGCCGGGATGCGATAGAGAAGGTTACCGGCAAAGCGCATTACTCGGCAGATATCCAATTGCCCGGTATGCTCTACGCGCGGATACTCCGTCCGCCGGCACATGGAGCGAAACTCACCAGCGTCGATCTCTCCGGGGCGAGGAAGATGAAGGACGTGGTTGTCGTTCACGAAGGGGACTTCGTCGCCGTCCTGCACAAGTATCCCGACGTTGCGGAGCAGGCTCTCGCCGCCATTCAAGCCACTTTCGGCGCCTCTCCTTCGAAGACCGACGATGTGACAATCTTCGACCATCTCCTCTCGGTCGCCGGCCCGGAGCAGGTCGTCTCGAAAGAGGGGGACCTTCCGACGGGGGAGAGCGCGTCGAAGTCGGTGATCGAACGGACTTACTTAGACGGTTACAAGGCGCACGCCCCGATCGAACCCCATGCGGCTGTTGCGAACCTCGAAGGGTCGAAGATGACCGTCTGGGCATCGACCCAAACACCCTTTCCTCTCAAGGAGGAGATTATCCGCGAACTTGGTTTTTCCCCGGAGAACGTCCGGGTCCTCACGCCTTATCTTGGGGGCGGTTTTGGTGGAAAGTCACGGAACCTTCAGGCCGTTGAGGCCGCGCGCCTTGCCAAGCTGACGGGGAAACCGGTCCAGGTGGCCTGGACCCGGCAGGAAGAGTTTTTCTACGATGCTTTCCGCCCTGCGGCCGTTGTGAAAATACGCTCGGGTATCACAGCCAGTGGTGCCATGTCGTTCTGGGACTATTCCGTCTATTTCGCCGGGCAAAGAGGCTCACAGCACTTCTACACGATCCCGCATCACAGCACGCGTTCATTCAGCGCGGCGCCGGGAAAAGACGCACACCCCTTCGCAACGGGACCGTGGCGGGCGCCGGCAAACAACACGAACACCTTTGCCCGCGAATCGCAGATCGATATCATGGCCGCGGAGGCGGGCCGTGATCCGCTGGAGTTCCGCCTGAATCATCTCCCTGAAGGGAACATAAAGGAGGTCCTGAGAGCGGCCGCGAAGAAATTCGGTTGGAAGCCTGCGAAAGGACCGAGCGGACGCGGCTATGGCATTGCATGCGGAGTGGATGCCGGTACGTTCGTCGCCACCATCGCCGGGGTGGCGGTGGATAAAGCAACGGGAGATGTGAAGGTGAAAAGGGTGGTTTGCGCTCAAGACATGGGATTGGTCGTCAACCCCGCGGGCGCCACCATACAAATGGAAGGCTGCATCATGATGGGATTGGGATACACCTTAAAAGAGGACGTGCGGTTCAAGAACGGGGCGATCCTCGACGAGAATTTCGACACGTACGAGATCCCCCTCTTCTCCTGGTTGCCGAAGATCGAAACGGTGCTGATGGAGAAGAAAGAGGCTGACCCCCAGGGAGGAGGCGAACCGGCCATCATCACCATGGGAGGCGCCATTGCGAACGCGATCTATGATGCGATTGGGGTCCGTGTCTTTCAACTCCCGATAACTCCGGAGAGAATCAGGGAAGCGCTCGCGAAGAAGTGACAGACGATCCCGAAAGGATATTCTTGCTTCGAGGGCCGGTCCATGATATATTGAACGCAATGTCCATCGACCCGTCCACCGAACGATTCGAAGTTCCCATTTCAGTCGATCCGAGCGATATCGATGAACTGGGACATGTGAATAATGTCGTGTACCTGCGCTGGGTTCAGGAAGCTGCTATATCCCACTGGCGGGCGCGGACGACTGACGAACAACAATCTGAAATCATCTGGGTCGTCGTCCGCCACGAAATTGACTATAAACATCCTGCCATGCCGGGGGACCAATTGATCGCCCGCACGTGGGTCGGTGTGGCCACCGTGTCGACATTTGAGCGCCATACGGAAATCGTACGGGCAAGCGACCAACGGCTCCTTGCGCAGGCCCGCACGCTCTGGGTTCCGATCAGAATCGATACCGGCCGGCCGACGCGGGTCGATCCCGAGATCCGCAGGCGTTTCTCCGTCCCGGACAAGGGGACAGGGCCGGAACGATAGGCACGCTCACCTCTTTCCTTCACTCTTTTCACCAACCATCTCCTTGCATCCAAGAGCAGAGACAATCCTAAGAGACTTCCGCGGCGGTTCCTCGTTGCCGGTGTTGGTCGAGACGACCAGCGGAGCGAAATGCGTGGTGAAGTGGAAGGGAACCGGTGACGGCCCCCTGGCAATCGCAACCGATTGGGTCTGCCTCCACCTTGCACGGCTCGCCGGCATCCCCGTCCCGACGCCTCACCTTATCCGGATCACCCCCGACCTGGCGACGGACAGACAAGACCCGGAGATCAATGAGCTGATCGTGAAGAGCCTCGGAATCAACCTCGCTGTCGAATTCCTGGAGGGAGTTGTTCCGTACAAACCTGACCAACTCGGACTCGTCGATCCCGATCTGCAACGGCGCATCTATTGCTTCGACGTCCTCTTTCTCAATATCGACCGGACCGATTTCAATCCCAATATCGTTTTTGTGGAGGATAGGTTTGTTTGCCTCGACTTCGCATCCGCTCTGGGAATCAAGATGTTGATGAACGGGGAGCGCTACACAGAACGGACTTTGATGCCGCTCATTCGGAGGCACCCGTTTTACGGCACGAAGGAGAGTTCGGCGATCCCGGAATTCCCGGTGGGCAAGGCAGACCTTGAGGAAATCATCCGGACAACGCCGGACGAGTGGCTCCCGGACGCAGATTCAATCAAACAGAAACTCCTGTCCGGGGTCACCGCGATCTTCGCGGACGCCAGGACAATCCTCGAACAACGGTTGACTCTGCTCGATGAGACTCCCCTCGAAACCCTCGAGGCAAGAAGTGCACGGATGCTCGCAAATCGAAAGGCATTCGCAGCAAAATGGCCCCTCTGAACGATTGAACCACAGACGAAGGCTCACATCAAACGCATCCACCTTCAACTCGTCTTCTTCTGGACGGGATGTCTCGTCTGCCTCGCCGGGCTACTCTCCCCTCCCCTGGCGCTGGCTTTCGGAATCATCATGGCGCTGACTCTCGGTCATCCATATCCGAATGAGTCGGCAAAGGCATCGAAGATGCTCCTCCAGGTATCGGTCGTGGGGCTCGGGTTTGGTATTCCGTTGTCCGAAGTGATGTCCGCCGGTCGTTTGGGTTTCGGGTTCACGGCGGCAACGATCTTCGGCACGTTGTTCTTAGGTTGGTTTGTGGGCCGATTACTCAAGGTGGAATCGATTACTTCCTTGTTGGTTTCGTCCGGCACCGCAATCTGCGGCGGGAGCGCCATTGCCGCTGTCGGTGCGGTGCTGGACGCCGACAGAAAGGCCATGTCGGTTTCGCTCGGCATCGTCTTTGTCCTGAACGCGATCGCGTTGTTCCTCTTCCCTCCCCTCGGCAAGATGATCGGCCTTGGCCAGGAGCAATTCGGGGTCTGGGCCGCCATTGCCATTCACGATACCAGTTCCGTTGTCGGTGCGGCGGCGCGGTACGGCGAGGTCGCGCTGCAGGTTGCAACCACCGTGAAACTGACGCGGGCGCTCTGGATTGTCCCGCTGGCGTTGGGCATTGCGCTCCTTGCCGGGCGGAAAGAGGGCAGGTTCTCGCTCCCTTGGTTTATCCTGTTCTTCCTGCTTGCAGCGACCGTGCGAAGTCTGTTTCCGGAAGGAGAATCCCTCTTTCTTTTCTTGAGGAAAATCTCCATACTAGGGTTGACCCTCACGCTGTTCCTGATCGGGACCGGTCTCTCAAGGGAGGCCATTCGGACGGTCGGTCTGCGCGTGATGGTCCAGGGCGTGCTGCTCTGGATCGTGATCTCAGTGGCCGGCCTGCTTGCTGTACGCACCTTTATCGCGCCGTAACACCACAGGCTCATGCGCGGGACATCCTCAACCAGTTAACAGAGGGCGCTATGCGCATAACTCTGCTTTCGATGGCGTTCATGATCGGCGGACTTGCCCCTGCGATTGGACAGGAAAGGGACAGTCTGCAGCAACCAAGTATCGTGTTACCACCGGAGCTGGCACGCGTATTGACCGATTACGAAGAGGCGTGGAGGAACCGGAACCCGGCGGAACTTGCCCGTCTTTTTACCGAGGATGGTTTCGTGCTTCCGGGCGGACGCCCCCCATCCGGGGGCGCAAAGCCATTGAGCAGTACTATACCGATCACGGCGGGTCTCTCTCCCTGCGCGCTCTGGCATTCGCCACAGAGGGATCGGTCGGATTTATCATCGGTGCCTATGCGAGTGAGAAGGGAAAGCCGGATACCGGAAAATTTACACTCACGTTGCGTAAGGGACAGGACGGGACCTGGCTGATCATGTCCGATATGGATAGTGCCAACCGGCGGCCGCAACAGTGATCCCTGAAAATAACCATAGAGCTGATGAGGAATCCCTATGAAGAAGATGCTCCTGGTGGAAGATGAAAAAGAGCTTATCGAAATCGTCGAAACGGTGATGACGGAAGAAGGGTTCGAGGTCCGAAAGGCACTTTCAGCAGAGGAGGCGCTTGTCATATGCAAAGAGTACACCCCCGACATCATCATCTGTGACATTAAGATGGGAGAGATGGACGGACTGACCATGCTCGAGGAATTACGCAACGATCCCCGCCTGAAACACGAACCATTCATTTTCCTGACGGGCCTCGACTCCTTCGGAACGAAGGAGAAGGCCAGGAAACTGGGCGCGAACGCGTATATCACCAAACCGTTCGATATCGACGATTTGGTGGCAACAGTCAGGAAGCTGTTAACGAAGTAAGCCACCTCGCCGGTCACTCCCATGACACGCGTCATGGTACCAGGGTGTCCGGCGCTCCCCCTGAATCTTGTTGCCTGAAGAACAGCTCTTCCCCGAAACGGTGAGATGACCTTCATTCAAAAATGGCTTTCAGTTTTCGCATTGACGGCATGTACATTGGTGTTGCTGCTCTGGATGTACATGACATTCGATTCGGAACGAACACCGTCCCCATTACCTCTCGATGTGCTGGCATCGGCATCGATCCGTGCGACGGAGTACGCCCCCGCGATTGCACAAGCCACGGTGCATCTCAAGGCGATGATGGCCGAACGGCAAATCCCCGGCCTGTCCATTGCTGTCGCCGTTGAAGGGAAGACAGTCTGGTCAGAGGGCTTCGGCTTTGCCGATCTCGGGAACCGCAAACCGGCTACGCCCCAAACACAGTACCGGATCGCAAGTCTCTCAAAACTGCTGACCGTCGCTTCGATGGCAAGATTGTATGAAGAAGGAAAAATCGACCTTGACGTTCCGGTCCAGACCTACGTCCCCTCCTTCCCAAAAAAAGCTCACGACATTACCGTACGGCAACTGGCAAGTCACACGGCGGGGATCCGCCCCTACCGTGACGACCAGGAAGCGATGAACACGACACGGTACGCAACCGTTACGGCAAGTCTCGAGAAATTCAAAGACGACACACTGCACTTCGCCCCCGGGAAAGGATTTGTGTATTCGAGCTATGGTTATGTCCTGTTGAGCGCTGCTGTGGAAGGAGCGTCTGGTAAAGATTTCTTGTCACTCGTGCGTTCCTCCGTCCTCACCCCACTCGGCATGGAAAGCACACGCGAAATCCGCGTGGATTCGATGGGCCCGCGGGAAGCGACATGCTATGATACCGAAACACCGTACTCCCCCGACGGCGCGATGGTGCCCTCCCCCTTTATGGATTTCAGCTCGAAATGGGGATCCGGCGGGTTTCTCTCCACCACGGAGGACCTCGTCCGCTTCGGCAACGCTCACCTCAGCAGAGTCCATCAGGGGTTCCTGAAAGAGGAGACATTGGATATGATGTTCACCCCGGTGACCGGACTTGGCGGGCTGATCGGATACGGTCTCGGGTGGAGCAGTATCTACGACCTGCGCTTGCGCCGCATTCATCTCCATTTTGGAGCAACGAGCGGAGGAACATCCGTCCTGGCGATCTTTCCGGGCTCTGGCGTTACCATCACTCTGCTCGCCAACCTCGGACACGCACGCTTCCCTTCAAACCGTCTGATGAACATCGCCAACCCGTTTCTGCCCGATCCTTCATTCCCGGTGAAAGTTCTTTTCGGCTTGATTCTCGCCGGTGGATGGGTTCTTTACTTCCGAAAGAAGTGAGCTTCGTGTTCTCCTCCATGCGTTTCCTTAGGTAGTGTCCTGTTTTCAAAA
>DKJQ01000300.1 GCA_002454845.1 Ignavibacteria bacterium UBA6688 | reverse complement strand
TATCAGCGATCCAGAGACTGTGCGTAAACTGTGCGTGGCTGGAGGACAAATGACCCAACACTCCGGGGTTGTAGTAGGCGGCAATGACTTCATCGAACGTCGCCACACCGGCATTCCCCATCGCACTCAGCCGGGCACTCGGCTCAATCAACAGAAACTGACCGATGGTCGTGCCGGTCTTGCTTTGTGCCTGAAGGAATCCAATAATGCAAAGCTGGATCACAAGGAAGGCACCGAACCGGCGAAGTGGTACGAGAGTTTTCATGCTACTTGATAACTGCGAACTTCCCAATGTAGGAACCGAGTTCGTTACTTTCCACGTGGTAGATGTAGAGACCGGGGGCGATCTCGAGATTATCTTTCGTTCTGAGATTCCACGCCACGTATCCATCAATCGAACCATCGTGGTGCAGCGTTTGGACAAGCTCTCCTCTGACCGTGAAGATTCGAACGATTCCGTGCGCGGGTAATCCACGGAATTCAATCCGGCGCTCACCACGTCCCGCCACGGCAAACCGTTCAGGCTCAAAACTCGCCGACGCGACGTAGGGGTTCGGAACAACATACGGCTCGAATGTGTACTCTTGCTTCGCTCTCTCAACGCTTACGGAGTGACCTTTGGTGGTGAACGCAAAAATATCTCCCTGTCCAAACGGTTTATCAAGGACGGCCTCATACACATCGCCGAGCGTTGGCGGAACAATGGAGCCACGCAAAGACTGGCCGGTCGTGTCAAGCTCTACGCGCCACGTTGCACGTGGTGTCGTCGGCGCGCTCGGGAGATACGTTACAATGTCAAAGAACTCGTCGGGCCGGCTGAGCGTGTTGTCATTGTCAACATCGCGAAACTGGGTTTTCAGTCGGTACGCGCCGCTGTCCGTATTGGCAACGACCCTAAATCTCACCGGTTTCGCCGGCCGACCGACAGCTGGAAGCGACGTGTCGAGGGGAACGCCACTGAACGTAATCGTCAGATTATCGGGGAAGCCCAACCGGAATTGATTGATGGGAAGAACCGCCTGATACGTCAGCTTCAAACGAGTGTTCGTTTGACTTTGTGGACCAAACCCGCTCAGCGTGTTGTTGAAACGAACGCTCTGCGGGGTGTTGATCACGGGCAGGATCCCACCACCCACCTGACCTGATTCTTCTCCATCGAGTATGGTTCCCTTGCTGATCAATGTTTTTCCGGTTGTGCTGTCAATCAGTTCATAGAAATCCGCCCTGATATGTTCTGATGCGTCGGTTCTAAATACAAGATTGAACGTATGATTGTCCGGAACAAGATCGGAATTGACGACTTTCGTTTCAATCGTCCCTGTTCCGATCCCGGAGCGGCGAACAAGAGAACTGGTCGTTGCCGGCGTATATCCGAGTACCTTCAGATTTGGCCGGACTTCAGCCCCATTTTGCGGCAGGATGATTCCACCACGTGCCGTTCGCGAAATCGTGATCGCGTTCTCTGAAGGATAGAATTCCAACGAGTCCGAGCCATGGTCGTATGACGTGATCGCATAATAATAGAGCTGTCCATTTGTCACGCTGCTGTCAACCCACATGTGCGTGATGCCTGAATCGTCCCCAAGATAATAGGCGACTCCCTCTACCGCTTGCTGAGAGAAGCCCTTGATCTCGTTCTTGAGGTCAAATTGAGCGATGGGGCGACCGTGGCCAATCGGGCCCGTGCCACGCGCATTGGAAACTACCTGTGGATCGAGAAAGAATGGCTCAGTCGATCGGTAGATCCGATAACCCTCGAAATCGTTCTTCAGCGTCACCGGGTCAACTCCCCGTTCGGCTACATCATTCCATGATAACCGCACAAAGCCATCGCCGGATTCGGCATGAAGCGTAGGCATGGGCGGTGGAACGGCGAATTGGTAGTTAGCATTGTAGATTTGCTGCACGGTGCGCACGGTTCTCCGTAGTTCGTCCAGATCACCACCGTATCCCAGTGCCAAACTGAATCGCTCGGTCTTGCCTGCTGCCAGCTTGAATGGACCGGAGGCAAAGAGAAAACCGAGATTGTAATTTGCCACCAACGCCGAATCAAAACGAGTCCCTGGATCAACATTACTAAAATGCTCCCACAAACGTCGCGGCCAACTCCTCCCATCATCGAAGAACACGATATAATCTTGTTCCGTCGAAGGATTCCCCTGCCCCGGTCTGATCCGGTTCATCTTGAATCCGGTCAATCCTATTTGATCGGACTCATGAAGGTCGGTGCGATCGAAGTTTGGTTCTCCGTCCGTCGGTATTCCATCCCCTTCTCCGGTATCGTTCGTTCCCCAAATTCCATCCGCGCCGGTGTCATGAAGATCGGCTACCCAATCCATATCTTCATCGCCCGTCCACCATCGCCCAGCCTTCAATGCAGGACGCTGTTCCACCAGGCCGGACGCTTGCTCGAACTTCCCGATGTCGTAATGGGTCCGGACGTAATCAAGAATTGTTTCCTGGCCAACGATCAGCTGCCCCGGGCCGGAATCTCGCCGTTCGTCGATAATCCCGTCGTCATCGTTGTCGATGCCATCGGTGCCGTTGCCGGGTGTTTCGAGGTATGCATAGCCAAGATAGCCGGTCGGAGCACAGTTGGTACGGAGCCCCACGCCATGCCCATGCTTGTCCCACGTGTACACGAGATTGAGTCCCAACGATTTGTCGAAGAACGCATTGTCATCGTCCGATTCGAAGATTCCGTCGCAGGAGAGAGCGGAGCCGCCGACCCCGGAATCCATGTACAATCCGAAGATGATATTGTCGTCGTAATCTGTTGTGCTCTCGTTCGTAATATCATAGTGCCAGAAGACGACATTCGCCGCTTGAGGATTCGCCCATTGAAATCCCCGAACGGTGATACGCAGTCCAAGTCCCCGACGTGTTGTGTCGCGCGAGTCCGGGTAGTAGTCCCAGGCGTCGTAGAAATCATCATCCATCACACTGAAGCTCTCGAGATCCGCCGCGGGACGTTTTCCGAAATAGCCGTTCCACGCGCCAGACCATCCGGGATCATCAGGATCGTTTGTTTTGTCGATCCACTCATCCGGCCACGTCCGTGGATCGTTGCTGAGTGCGACAGAACGCCCGCGGTTGATAGTGGGATCCGGTTGAGAATACCCCGGCCGCGGCTCAAATCGCATGACACGATTCCTGTGCGGACTGTATCCTTGGTTCTCTCTGTAGCCCGTTTCCATAATGTACGCCTCAACACCATTCCTCTGCCGGATTCTCGCAAGTACAAAGGGCGTAATGCCGTCGCTGTAGTTGACACCGCTCCCTTTGGGAACTTCGACAGAGTGAAACACGCTCAGATCAACATTCCCCGGATCCGGCGGAAAATCTCCCACCATCCCAAAATTGTAGAAGAGCGACCTGATGTTATTGGCATCGTGGATTCCGGCCCGTTCCGCGTCCACACGCCCCCGCTGTTCCTGTGGCACGACAGGTTGAAGCTGTGCCAACGATGGTAGGAAGACGAGGCAAGACAGGAGTGAAAGAGAGGAGAGAAACCTAAAAAAATATCGGCGCACCAAGGGAGTGTTCATTGTTGCACCACGCCTCTGAAAGAAATCCCGAGTTCAATTCTCCGTGGTGCATAGTATCGGCTCGGGTCGGAAAGCGTCGCTTGATCGCCGACAGGGTTCAGCGAATATTCCGGACTGCCGGTATCGCCGAACACAAAGCCATTGAAGAAGCGCGAGTCGAACAGATTGAACACTCGTGCGAAGACACTCAGATCAAGACCGGCAAGTGCAATGTACTTTTCACCCTGGAGATCCACAAGAATGGAGGAAGGTTTTCGCCCGGAATTGGCCTCCAGCGAAGCACCAAACCCCGTTCCGATAGATGGCGTGTAGGGCTGGCCGCCAGCGAATTTAATGATTGACGTAACGCTAAAATCGTCCGGCTTTTGCAGCACAAGAACCGCATTCAGCGTGTGACGTTGATCCCATAACAGGGGTACCTGTCGCGGGCGCGGGTCTTCCCCGGCTTCCGCGCGGGTGGCCGTCTCACGAGGATCGCTGGAGTTTCCTTGAGCAAATTGGTATGTGTAGTCCACGCTGACATTGAGCATCCCGAAGCTACGGTGGTCGAGCGCTATCGTGAATCCGCTTACATTTCCAAAATCAACATTCGTGAGGCGAGCGTATTCCGCCGCCGCATATGTCGAAACGAACTCAACACCGAGAAGGTCCCGGATATCTTTCGAGTACAAACTGACATCCATGCCAAAATACTCTGTAAGTTCCGCCTTGAATCCAAACTCATACTGTGCGGTAAACTCAGGCTTGAGATCGGGATTGCCAAGCACGCCATAGGAGACGCCCCCGGCTTGGAGCTCTTTCAGAACGAAGTAATCCGAGTTCGAGAAGAGCTGTCCCAATCCCGGCATTTGATAGAAATGCCCATAGGAGAAGAAGATCGAACCGCGTTCGAGGATGGGATACGATACGCCCAATCGAGGAGCGAGTACGATCTTCTTCGTTGTCTTTTTGGGAACGGAAGGCGGCGCACCGGAGATGCTATTAGCCGGGTTCTGTAAGTCGCTTGGCACGCTGGCGTTTGCGGAAAAGTACTCCATCCGCAAACCGGCTCGCACCATGATGTCGTTCCACTCAATACGATCTTGCGCAAACGCCGCAAACGAGACAGGTGTATGCGTTTTCATCCCCGGATAATCCGGATGATCGATCCGGGGAAGGAGAACTTGCACACCCTCGACAGTCGTCGGTACCAAAACACCCGGAGAACCAAACGAAAGAGAGGAAGATTGGGCTTCACCACCAACTTTCATGAGATGAGACCGCGTCGCCTGGTACGTTGCCGACGCTTTCACGACAAACGAATTCGTCTTTTGTCTGAAGCGGTTCAGGTCAACTCCCTGCACCGCCGCTCCTAATTCATACGTCGGATCCGATTTGGGATCGCCTGCCTCAAGATAACGCGGATCAAAGACATCATCATACATCAGATCGGAGTACTCAAAATAGTTTTGACGTACGTTGACGGTATAGAACATGATATTGGAAAGCGTGTGTGTCCAATCGAACCCGTGGGCCAGCGATACGCTTCTCTGCGTTTTCGCACCATCGGGGTTCAATCTGTAAAAGTGGTTGTATCTCTTCTCAGAAATGCTGTTGCCAATGGCCTGGTAACCGAACTGGATGTTCTGGAGCGATCGATTGGAGAGTTTGAGCTGACCTCCCCATTCGCTGAGGGGAGCCATGGAAACAAGAGATCCATCTCCCGTGGGGAAGAAGATCTTCGCTTCCAGATTAGATTTATCCGTCGGCGAGAATCTCCTTTCTCCAAAGAGATACCCTTCACTCGTAAAGCGGCGAAAGCCCACGAGGAAGGTGGTTGCAGGAAGGAATGTCGGGCCACTCAGGCTCAATTGATAATTCTGGATAGCCCATGGCCGCAGAGGTCTGGTAAATGGGAATCCGCGGTTGTTTGAGAACGTGTGAACGTCGCCCACGAAGGTTTCCCCGCTCCATTCAAATGCGTTCTCAGAACCGCTTCTCAGAATGGCATTGACGACGCCACTCATCGCTTGCCCATACTCTGCATCAAACGTCCCGCTGATGACCTGCACTTCCTGAAGAACCGAGCGGTCGAGACGAACACTCGAAGAATTGTCGAATGGATTATTGACCGACACCCCGTCGAGTTGGTATTGCACTTCCCCCTTGCGTCCCCCACGAAAATGGCCATCCACAACACCTGCCTGAAGATTGATGATATCGTTCAGGTCCTGGACAGGCAGGACGGCGATGTCCTCTTTTGCGAGGATAGAGACCGAACTTGTTTGCCGGGTATCCACCAGCGGTCGGTCTGCCGTGATGACGACTTCTTCCTGGAATTCGATCACTTCTTCCGGTAGAGTCTCGTTGAGAGTCGTGGTCTGCCCCGCTGATATCCTCAGTCGCTGCACAATTTTGGTTTGATAACCGATGCTGCTGAGACGCACGTCGTACGTTCCGGGTGGAATATTGATGACAACATAGTAACCTTCTACGTCGGTCGCGGCGCCCAACGTTGACCCAACGATGAGGATATTGGCTCCTATGAGAGGCTCTCCTCTTTTGTCGAGAAGTCTGCCGCTCAATTTCCCCTTCGTGTCGGCCAGAAGTGTGCCGGGGACTAAGAAAAAGAGTATGGCGGCACCCGGGATGATCCGCCGGAGGATCAGCCGGGCAATCCGTTGAGATGTGAGAAAGCGGAGAAGAAACATTCGAAGTTATTTGATCAAAACCATCTTCGTAAACGGTGTTGCTAAGCGGGTACCCGACTGGGTGGCTCTCATTTCGAGTCGATACAAATAGACTCCAGAGGTGAGATTCGTCGCGCGGAAATCGATCTGTCGCTCACCGGCATTCTGCTCTCCGAAATCAAGCGTGGCGATGCTTCGACCCAGAACGTCGAACACTTTCAGAGTCACAGAACCCGCTTGTGGCATTGTGTAGCGAATCGTTGTCGATGGATTAAACGGGTTGGGATAGTTCCCGATCAAAGCGAACGATTGCGGCAATTCTGAAGATCCTTCCCGTATATCAGTCACCACTGTCGCGGGATCCATGTAACACCAGGCCGGACCTGCAGGGCCTCCAAACTCACGCATGAACCACGTGCGTGTGCCGTAGTCATCGGCGGGATTGCTGAATGTGTCGCCATCGAAAAGTGTGGCTCCGAGAAAGAGCACACCGTCACCCCGTCCTGGTGGATAGCCAAAGGCGGAAAGTGCCACCTTCATTTCAATCGTGTAACCCATATCGACATCGTCAGGGTTATTGATCGTTGCTCCCGGCTTCAACGCAACCGCCGCTTGTGCAAGACCAAGGGAATCAAGGAGCCTCAGATATGTCCCCAGCATCAGCGCTCCGACGGGAGAAAAGCGAACATCCAGATGGCGCGTGAGGAGCACGTGGTCGATCGTTTCGAGAGAGTCACGCGCGTTGATCGTAATCCTGAAGCCATCCCATCGGTCGAAATCCTCGATCGACGTAACGACCTGATCTTGAACGTCGATGCCAAAGTAGACAACGTCGTCTTTAAAAAAGTACTTCAGAATAGCATCGCCGGGATCGAGAACGGGAGGCGTTCCGGCCGCCCCGCTCAACGTCGGTTGATGTTGACCACTGCGGTATGGACCAACTCCGGGATAGCTCATCCGCAACGTGGTGTCACTATAGGTGATGCGAAGACTGGAGGCATTCCGCCAGACATCTTCCGTGAGGTGCCCGTCCAGGACGGGCGCCAGATGATTCAGCGCGTTGGGAATAATCAAGTCTGGTCCAATTGCCGGAAGGGTGTTCGTATTGATCGTCATGTCGGGCCGTGCGTGGATTTGACCGATGGCATACGCTGAAGCGTTTCCCCATGGACCCTGCCACCATGCCCGGTTGCCATAGAACCGCGCGTTATTGTATGGCCACTGCCAATCGGCATCATACACGGAAACATTGAATTCAATGATATCGCCTGTGGATCGCGTCACGTCGTACCCACGTGGTGTGAGATCAAACCTGATCTCCATCGTGTATCCTTGATCGGGCGTGGCGTTGGCCGTTCCGTTCTTGTCGTCACTTGAGACTCCTTGAACGACAGTCGCTGCACTCCAGACCTCCCGTTCAACCGCCGCCCATCCGAAATAAGCCGGCGCCGCTCCAGGATTGCCTGAGTTTGGATCCGCCCATGATTCCGTCACCCATCCATAGCCGTATTCAAACGGAGGAGCGGGACGATTCGGTGACGAGTGATCTCGAATGTTCATCATCAGTGCGTCGCACTCGTTAAAGAGTCCGCCACCAACAGAACTATCGCGCACAAAGACCCCAAGAATCAGTTCGTTCCCTTGCACGAGAAACTTGATCGTTGCGTGTGTCGGATCGGTAACGATGCCATTCCAGCTTCCCCCTGAACGCTCCGGTTTCCATCCGCTTCCCGGTATGACCCATGAGTTGCTCGAATCATACTTGACAACAACCGAATCAGCAACGGCCCAAGCCGGCTCATTCAGTTGACCATCAATGATAATTGTCCCGACAGGCACCGTACGTGCCCACACGGCGTCCGTTCGTTTGATCATTTGCGCATGCGCCGATAGAAAAAAACCGGATAGAATCATGATGAACGGATACTGGAAGGCGCTTCTCATCCGAACCTCCTCAACATTTCCTTGTTTCATGGAAGTTTGCAAATCGCGATTTCTGAAATATTCCATCTCCAGTCAACCAGAGCGAAATCGAAGGGTGATTGTAGGTTGAAATCATGGTTCGATACCGCTCACCAGGACCATGACCTCATTCTTCAGAAGTTTCAAACCACAGGTCACCCCAAAACCATCGCGTTGCAGGTCTCATCGACCTGCAACGCTGTTTGACATTACTATTTTAGGAGCACGAGCTTTTTCGTGGCGACGAAGGGCCCCTGCCCGCCTCCATGGATCGGTGTTGCCGAGAGGCGATAGAAATACAGACCACTTGCGAGAGTATGCGCATTGAACGCCACCTCATGGGAACCGGAGGGAATTTCGCCGTTCACCAATGTTGCTACCACGCGACCCACCACATCGAAGACCTTCAACGTCACCATGCTTTGCGTGGGTAATCCATATTGAATCGTCGTGGACGGATTGAATGGATTAGGATAGTTCTGCCCGAGTGTGTAGACTGAAGGGACGGAGATATCTGCGGTTTCTACTCCCACAATGGGAGATTGGAGCTTCAGTGTCCGGAACACGCCACCCCATTCACTTCCCCACCACGACTTGTAGTATGACCCGACCGTGTGATCCCATTCATTCATGGGATGCTTAAACCCGTCTGGATCAAAGATGTCTATCAGGAGATCAATGGTCACATTCGATCCATAATAACCCATCGCAACAAGATCCACCATCAGCTCTGCCTGGTAGCCGTTATCCACATCGCTTGTGTCGTTGACCGTACTTCCCGGTGGCAAGAAACCTTTCCCCATCCCGGTACCCGCGATTGGCTCCTCATACCTCATGGTATCTTTGTTCTCCGCGATGTTCTGCCAGTACAGCTTGAATTCTCTGGTCTGGCCGACTCCGGTTTTCATTACCATGAAGAGTCCGTCCCCTTCCCAACCGAACTTGCAGATTGACTTGTCATCCGATTGGATTCCGATGTACAGTTTCGTATCCTTTTGCAGGAACTTCACACGTGTAAGAGTACTGTCCGTGTGAGGGACACGGTATACCACAGTCTGATCCGTAAACGGGTTCTTCACATCCACACCAGCCGTGACGGTATATTCGCCAGCCGCCTTCTTCAATTGAGCACCCATGCCGAACAGAAGCGTCGGCGCACCGGTCCAGTCTGCTTCGTCTAATTTCCCATCGAGGGTCATCGTGCCGGCAGCGACTTTCAATGTAAGTGTATCCGGATCCTCAAAGGGTTCGGCTGTGAACTTGAGCGAGCGGTAGGTACCGCCCCATTCACTGCCCCACCATGACTTGTAGTAGGAACCGATGGTGTGATCCCATACATTCGTCGGATGCTTAAACCCGTCAGGATCAAAGACCGCCAGCATAAACTGAACAGTATCCAGGGAAGCTCCATACCCGAGCGCATCCAACTTGATCATCAACTCTGCACTGTAGCCGTTATCCACATCGCTTGTATCGTTGACCGTACTTCCCGCAGGCAAGAAACCCTTCCCCATCCCGGTACCCGCGGTTGGCTCCTCATATTTGATGGTATCCTTGTTCGTCTCTATGTTCTGCCAATACAGCTTATACTCACGATCCTGTCCCACTGAGTTCTGGATCTTCAGGAAAATCCCATCCCCCTCCCACTCGAACTTGCCAATCGATTTGTCGTTCGATGTAATCCCGATATACAGGTTCATCCCTTTCCGCAGGAATTTCACCCGTGCCCAGGAACTGTCCTTGTTCGGAACACGATATTCCACTCCCTGATCCTTAAACGGGTTCTTCACGTCCGCACCGGCCGTTACCGTGTACTCTCCGGCCTGCTTGAACATCTGCGCCCCATTCCCATAGATCAACGTCGGCGCTCCCGTCCAATCCGCCTCATCCAACTTCCCATCCAGCGTGATCGCCGATGTTCCATTCTTTACCGTCAGCGACGCCGG
>DKJQ01000357.1 GCA_002454845.1 Ignavibacteria bacterium UBA6688 | reverse complement strand
AGTTTCCTGACGGCACGATCAGCACCGACAAGCCTTCGGAGTTCACGCTTGACATGCCACTCGCGCAGGAACATCAGTCCGAGAAGCTTATAGAAGAGCTTCCGGAGCAGGACGTTGTCCCGGACGATGTTGCCGATGGACTTTTTGATAGGATCGTATTGCATGACAATTAAAAACTAAAAATTAAAAAGGAAAAACGAAGAAGAATTAAGAAGTAAAAAGTAAAAAGTAAAACGTGAAAAGTGAAAAGTGAGACGTGAAATGTGAAAAGGGAGATCCTGAAGTCGGTCTAAGCCTTTCCCAACATTTCGATAGCTTCGACCAACGTTTCCCATGAATAGTTCTTCTTCTCGTCTCTCACCGAGGCAACGAAATCGTTTTCCCTCTTTTCTTCATAAAAGCGGACGACGGCGTTTGCAAGGGCCGCGGGTTGGTTCGGGGGAACGATGAATCCGGTCTTCTCATGCAGCACCACCTCGGAAAGTCCCCCCACATCCGTGGCGATCACCGGCTTGTCGAATTGGTAGGCGATTTGCACAATACCGCTCTGTGTTGCGGAGACGTACGGCAGAACGACGACATCGCATGCGGAGAAATACAATCCCACCTCCTCATTCGGAACATACTCGGCATGCACCATCACATCCATCTGCAATCTGTTATCTGCAATCTGCCGTCTGTACAACTCTTCATCCCCATAAAACTCCCCCACCACCATCAGTTTGACTTTTATTCTTTCCAGGATCTTCGGCATAGCATCAAGGAGGATATGTAATCCTTTGTACCGGCGGATATATCCGAAAAAGAGGATGATGCGTTCGTCGTTCAGACCCAATTTCTTCCGGGCATCGGCTTTCGCCATCCCGACGCCAAAAATTTCATACACCGGGTGGGGGACAAATCGGTGGCGGGCGCCCGGATGAAACGATATCAGGTCCCGTTCAACGGCCCGCGATTGTACTATGAAGGAATCGACCGAGCCAAATGCGTACCGCGTGAATGCCGTGTCACCCGGGCGTTTTTCATGTGGGATGATGTTATCGCAGATAAAGAGCGTCTTCGCACCGGTCCATCGCTTGACCAGACGGGAGATTGTCCCGAAACACGGTCCAAAAAATGGAAGCCAATACTTAAAAATCAGAAGATCCGGCTTCTTGCGTGCAATGGCCTTCGCGGCCGTGTACCATGTGAAGGGGTTGATGGAATCGATCAATTGTTCGCCCGGCACAACGGTCCCGCCGCCCCCCTGCTCCTCCTGGCTCTTTCCCGGAAACAGGAACGCAGGGTACTGCCGCGAAAATGTTACGATCTCAACATCGTGATCCTTCGAAAGATGCTTGTATAACAGCGCGATATAGTGGGCGATTCCGCCCCGAAGCGGATACGCAGTGCTGACAATGACGATCTTCATGGCGTGTCACCGAGCTGGACTTTATACAGCACGGCGGGAGGATAGGCGACGTAGGTGAGGGGACGAAGTTCCGGCGGCGCGTTTCGGGGATCAAGTAGATTCCGGAACTGCGGGCGCATCCCGGCCTCCATCACGCTGAAATACAAATACGAAGCGTTGGTCTTCCTCATTTCCGCGACAAGCTCTTCATACGTCTCCACATAGGGAAAGAGCTGCATCTGCATGTCGAGGTAGTACGCGATGTGCGGCTTGCGGGCGATGATGACCTTCCCGCTCTCTCCTTCGCCGATGTTCTGCTCGAACCATTTCCCGATCACCACAACTTCCTGCGGACCGGAGTCGATGGTAAGCCGGTTGAACTCCCATGAGTTCGTCGCGGACCAGATGAGCAACACGAACCCTATGAGCCCTCCAACCTGGAGGGTCTTCCAAAAGCGGTACTCCGCCAGTCTCTGCCACGTCAGGGCTCTGAGTGCAAGAGCGATATACGCCGGGAGCAGATAGAGCGAGAACCGCTCGCCATAAAACACCAGCAACAGTACGCCGAAGAAGAAGAACGCGAGGAGAAAGTAACTGAGCACCCGGACGGAAGGCTTTTCCCTGATAAAGAGGATGATCCCTCCCAGGGAAAAGATGCCTATGTGCCAGCCCAAGAGTTTGCCAAGGTCGCTGGATGCATGTTCGATGACGTTCCGGAAGAGGGTCGAGAGGAACAATCCTGGGTCGGCAAAGATCACCTGCGTCAGCGATGTAAACTGTTTTGCTTCGACGCTCCAATATTGATCCCACCCGATCCGCCCTTTTGCGAACATTTCGTAGGCGATATTCAGATAATTCTTGCTGTAAAAGAAGCTCCCTTTTTCGATCAGGCAGTACACCCCCCAGGGTGCAATCGTGAGAAAAAAGAGGCCGACAAACAGGGCGGAGGTGCGGATCCGTTCTTTCATTTCCTGCCGGAACGGATTGGCCAGGAGAATGGCGGCCGGCACCGCCGGCACGATGAAGATGCCATTGTAGCGCGTCAGGTAGGCGACACCGGAGAGGATCGCTGCGATGATGAGACTGCGCCGGTTGAGCTCATCGTCTTTAAAAAGAAAGAACGTGGAGGCCAAAGCAAGTGCCAGGAAGAACATGTCGGTCCCGGCCGTATACGAATACTGCACAAACGTCGTATTGACGGCGACGAGCAGGGTTCCGATCAGGGCGATGTCGGCACGGAAGAGTTTCTTAAAAAGTCCGAAAATGAAAAACAACGCTGTTGCTGCGGCGAGCGTTGAGAGAACGACGCCGGCATGAAAGAGATCCCGGGTAAACAATGCGAGGATGGCGAGAATCACCGGGTACGCCGGGCCATGAAAATCCTCGATCGGAATCGTTCCCTGAAGGATGTGCTTTGCCTGTGGAACGTAACTCCAGTAAAAATCCGTTTCTACATTGTAATCCCCAACCACATGGTATTTCAGCGCGATGAAACCCATCACGACAAAGTACAACGCGGCAAGAACGGGACCGGCGAACCGGTGGTTCACGGCCTCCGGGAAGAACGGAAAGAGGGAGGTGGAGGGAATCGATGGTTGTTTTGGTTTGGCCATGGTTATGAGGAAATCACAATCCTCATCTCAGAGAAAATTTTGGATGTTCATCGTTCAACGGTTAAAGCTCCAAAAAGACCTGCACGACGTATCCGCGCCCTGAAATACGTGATAATAACCCCGACTTATCAGGGTGAAGTCCCGCTTCTGGATTCCGCTGCTGCGGGATTCCAGGGAGCGGAACAATCTAATCTGCGCTGATGAGATTGCTTCGTCGCCTCTCGCCAAGGTTCCGATCAGGAGAATGCTA
>DKJQ01000355.1:2626-3098 GCA_002454845.1 Ignavibacteria bacterium UBA6688 | reverse complement strand
TCACCCCTTGGGTGACAATCTGATGATACGAGACGGTGTGTTAAGGATAGACATTAAGAATCACTTGCGAAGCTACTATTCACCTGACAGACGAGTGATTTCATACGCTTTAGTCTCCAAGGAAGATGCAAAAATCAGGTTTTTGACCTTTGGGCATCTGCATTGGGTGACAGAATGATGACGGTAGAAGTGTGTCACGTTGTCGTGAAGCCTGATTCGGAGTGACGTCAATAAAGCAAGGAGATCGAATCGTGAAAGCCTCATGGGCTCCAACCGTTTTCTTTTCTTTGTCAATCGCCCTGATCGCGTTTGGTTGTGCTCAACCGGAACCCGGTACGCAGCCCATACGTCAGACCGTGCTCGTTGTTGACGATTTCGAGTCGTATGACAATTGGCATGGGATGTGGTTGGAGGATCTCGAGAGCATCGGTGTGAAGGCGGCAGTCATTCACGCCGGTGAAGTGCATGCTGA
>DKJQ01000355.1:0-2586 GCA_002454845.1 Ignavibacteria bacterium UBA6688 | reverse complement strand
CGGCTTTCCGGCGCGGACGTTGTGTTGTGGAATTGCGGCAATGACACGACGATGAGCGACCGGAGTCGAGCTCTCCTCGCCTCGTATCTTGACGGCGGCGGTCAGTTGCTCCTGGTCTCTCCGCGTTTGCCATCGCAACTGTTCAAGGCGGGGGACCACTCCTGGTTGACCGGCCGGCTGGGTTGTGATTACGTCATGACGAATTCCTCTCTTACATGGAGCAGCACCTACCTCGGACTGAGCCTCGTCGGCAATGAACGGTCGATCCTGGAGGGGATTGAGTTCGGATTGACCTTCGGTTCTAAGGCTGACGTTGCTGCCGATAACCTGTCGCTGATTCATTCAGTCGATGAGCGGGCGATGCACTTGGTCCGCTTCAAGGAGGTCCCGGGCTATCTCGGTGTTGCACGGGAGACGCCGAATGATCGGACAATCCTGCTGACATTTCCACTGGAAAGCGTCCAACCAGCGACCGCGCGACGGGCGATACTGGAACGGAGTCTACGATGGCTGACACGACCGCGTTATGAGGGACGAGGGGTCTGGATAGTCCGGACACGGTGGAGCTCGCCTGGGGCGATTGATACAATTGTGAACGCTTGCGCCGAGGCACACTTCAACTCGCTCTTTGTGCAGGTGCGCAGCAGGGGAGTCGCGTCCTACAAGTCCGCCACCGAACCTCGCTCACCACAACTCGCCAGCCAGCCTGAATCGTTTGATCCCCTCCAATATGTCATCGATCGGGCGCATGCCCGGGGACTCCAGGTACACGCATGGCTCAACGCGGGGCACACGTGGGAACGAGACAGCCTTCCAACTGATCCGAACCACATCCTGAATCGTCATCCCGAGTACGTTATGGTGGACCGGTCCGGAAAGTCGATGAGGGACTACACGCGTGAGGAGATGGCCACGCTGGCTGAGCCCGGCCTGTTCCTGTCTTTGGCTGCCCCCGAGGTACAGAAGTATTTGACCGGTGTCTATCTCGAAGTGGCAAAGAACTACGATGTCGATGGTATCCACTTCGATTTCATCCGTTATCCCGCGCGCGGAATCAAGGCGGACATTGATCCAGACTACAATCCGTTGGTCATCGCAGCGTTCGAATCCGAACATGGTTTCGATCCGCGCAGCGTCGAGATCGATTCGGAACGCTATCAAATCTGGCTCGAGTGGCAGCGGCAGCGCGTTGGCGAACTCGTGGACCGTATTAGTAAAGGAGTACATGCGATACGTCCAGGAGTGAGGGTGTCGGCATCCGTTCTTTCCAAGTATCACCTGGGACGTCATCAGGCATCGCAGGATTGGGTGGAGTGGTTGAGACAGCGGCGGCTCGACACTGTTTGTCTTATGTCGTACGGGGCGGACAATGATCTTGTGGTGCAGGAAGCGCTCTTGGCGCAAGAGAATCGACGGTCTGGCACGGTTTGGGTTGGGATGAGTGCTCGCGGTGACATCAACCACATCATCGATCGTATTGGCAAGGTGCGGCGCCATGTCAGTCCGGAGGGGATTTTGTTTTTCGCATGGGGCGGATTTGACAGTGACGAACTGCAGATGCTTCGCACTCAATCTTTCGCTGCTCCGGCTGAAGTACCGCCGGTGAACCCAGAAGAGAGCCGTCAAGAATAGTCACCTAAAGACAATTTGCCGGGCGCACAGCTCAGCGAGGCTTCACACCATCTCACCTGACTGAAAGGAAAGGAATCTCGCCTTGAAAGCAAGCAGATTTTTTCTCGCTGGTGTATTTTTGGGATTAGCACCTTCTTCTTCGGTTCTCCCGCAGACTCGACCGGGGAATCAACTCGCAAACCAGACCGCGGTGGTTGTGGACGATTTCAAGTCGCATTTCAATTGGCAACAGATGTGGCTCGAGGATCTGAAGAGTCTCGGTGTAAAAGCTACGGTGAGTGCGGCGAGTGAGGTGAATGCTGATCAGCTGTCCAGCGTCGACGTTGTGTTGTGGAATTGTGGTAACGATACGATGATGAGCGACCAGAGCCGAACGCTCCTCGCTTCGTATCTTGACGGGGGTGGTCAGTTGCTCCTGATCTCTCCGCGTTTGCCTTCGCAACTATTCACGGCGGGAGATCATTCCTGGTTGATGGAAAGGTTGGGGTGTGATTATGTGATGACAAACTCGACACTCACATGGAGCAGTACGTATTTGGGTCTCGGTCTCATCGGCACTCAGGGATCGATTCTGGAGGGGATCGAATTTGGATTGACCTTCGGTCCGAAGGCTGAGGTCGCTGCCGATAACCTGTCGCTGATTCATACCGTTGATGAGCGGGCAATGCACGTCATACAGTTCAAGAAGGTACCGGGGTATCTTGGAGTTGCGCGAGAAACGCCGACTGATCGAACGATGCTCTTGACGTTCCCGCTGGAGAGTGTGCAACCTGCCACGGCACGCCGGGCCATCTTGGAACGGAGTCTGAGATGGCTGACAAGACCCCGATATGAGGGGCGTGGTATCTGGATCGTACGGAACCGGTTAACTTCCCCAGTGGCTATTGATTCCATTGTGAATGCGTGTGCGGATGCAAACTTCAACACATTGTTCGTTCAAGTACGCGGCCGCGG
>DKJQ01000294.1 GCA_002454845.1 Ignavibacteria bacterium UBA6688 | reverse complement strand
GGGAAATCGCTCATTCCATCTCAGAAAACCGTTTGCTTTTTGTCGCTGAATGAGCTAATATACTATATGTGTCTTTTAGGGAGATACTGTAAGGGGCATACCGGATGATCAATCTTGCAATCGTCATACTACTGAGCTATATCGTTGGTTCCATCCCCACAAGCATCATGCTTTCCAGGTGGTTGCATGGGTTTGACATTCGTACCAAGGGGAGCGGAAATGCGGGAGGGACCAATGTGTTCCGTGTTCTTGGATGGAAGTATGGGATTCTGGTAACGATCGTCGATATGGGCAAGGCGGTGCTCGCCACGACGCTCATCGCCCGGCTCTTCTGGGATCCGACCCTCCCGTTCTATAACAGGACGCCATTCGATGATTTTACCATCATCCAGATGATTTGCGGTGCGGCGGCCATCGTTGGACACATTTGGACCATGTTTGCCGGATTCCGGGGCGGGAAAGGAATTGCTGCCGGGGCCGGCATGTTGATCGGTATCGCTCCCACGGAGTTTGCCATTTCAGCTGCGGTGTTCCTCATCGTCTCCTTCCTGTGGAAGTACGTCTCCCTCGGCTCCATCGCGGGGGCGATTGCCTTCCCGTTGTCCCTGTTCGTCCGGCACGATATCTTCGGCGATGAGATCCATAGCTACAAAACCCTGATCTACTTCAGCATCGCTGTCGCTGTCCTGCTGATCTATTCCCACCGCGAAAACATCAAACGGCTGCTCTCAGGCACCGAGAATCGTGTCAGACTTCCGCAAACCGAACAGTCCAAACCCTGACACACGAAGGAAGAGGATTCTCTCCCGGCGCCGGTCTTTCCACGGCCGTCCGATGCATGTTCGCCGGATGAGTACTTCCGTTGCAGTTCGATTCATGATGTATTCCGCAGGTTCGATCGAGTTCTCATGAATGTTACGGTGTTAGGTGCCGGAAGCTGGGGGACGACGCTCGCTCTCGTCCTTTTGGAAAACGGTCACGATGTTGTCCTCTGGACCTACAAAGCCGAGCAAGCCGCTCTCATGAACGAGAAGCGCGAGAACCCCGCCTTTCTCCCGGGAATTCCCTTTCCAGCCTCGCTCAGGATTGTCACCGATATCGAAGACTCGTGCCGCAACAGGGATATGATCGTTGCGGCTGTTCCCTCCCAGTACCTCCGTCCCGTCATCCGTCGCATAGCCCACCTCGAGCTGAAAAACACCATCATTTGTAATGTCGCCAAGGGCATCGAGAACGAGACCCTCATGACGATGTCCGAGGTGATGATCGACGTTCTGGAGCACGAGCGGAAAGAAAACCTGGCCATCCTCTCCGGTCCGAGCCATGCCGAGGAGGTTTCAAGGCAACTCCCGACCGCCATTGTTTCTGCTTCCTACAACGTCAAGACAGCGAAGCGCGTCCAGGATGCGTTCATGACCCACTACTTTCGGGTCTATGTGAATGAAGATATCCGGGGGGTGGAACTTGGGGGTGCACTCAAAAACGTCATCGCCGTCGCAGCCGGCATCAGCGATGGGGCCGGGTTCGGCGACAATACCAAGGCCGCAATCATGACTCGTGGGATCTACGAGATCACCAAACTCGGTGTGAAGCTGGGCGCCCAGCCGCGCACGTTCGCAGGATTATCGGGAGTTGGGGATTTGATTGTGACATGCATGAGCCGCCACAGCCGCAACCGGTATGTCGGTGAACAGGTGGGGAAGGGACGGAAGCTGGAGGAAGTTCTTAAGGAGATGGTCATGGTCGCCGAAGGGGTAGCCACCGCCAAATCAGCCCGCGAGATTGAGAAGAAGTTCGGCATCGAACTCCCTATTATTACCGCAGTCCATAATGTTCTCTTCGAAGGACTTGACGCGCACCAGGGGATGAGAGAACTGATGATGCGCGACTCCAAGGGAGAGTGATGATTTCCTCTTACGACGTGACTGGACAACCTTGTTTAAAGAACAACCCACAAATCTTCACTAATCCCCGCGAATCGCAAAAGTAAGAGTGCAAAGATGCTGTAAATCCTCTGTTCCCCCCTGTTTACCTACCTTGCTTCTCGCGCCCGTTTTTCGTACTTTCCTCCTGTCATTCTTGCATAAAAGCACTATACGCCGCCCCCGTGCTCACATTTATAGCCGTTTTCCTCGGTGGATATCTCGTCGGATCTTTTCCCGTCGCCTTTCTTCTCGTCAAGCGAACGAGCAATATCGATATCCGGCAGGCGGGGAGTGGAAATGTCGGAAGCTTTAACGCTTTTGTAGTGACCCGTTCCAAAACTCTCGGGGTGCTGGTCGGAGTTTTGGACGGGATGAAGGGATTGGCCGCAGTGCTGCTGGCAGGTTATTTCGCCGAACCCACGCTGAGTGTTCAGACTTTCTCTCTCTTTGGGGCAATTGCAGGACACAATTATCCTGTCTGGCTCAAGTTCAAAGGGGGCAGGGGGTTGGCGACGGCGGCAGGGGGGCTTTTCGTCTTCGGGTTGAGCTACACCATTGTGTGGTGCACCATTTGGGCAGTTGCAAGGGGAACCGGACGCGACATCCTGACAGCGAATCTTATCGCGATTTTTGTCACGCCTCTCATTCTTGCCATCTTGCCGTGGGAGTGGGTGGCGATCGTTCTTCCGTCCCACACCGAAGAAGCCCGGTTTATGCTCGTGACAGTCCTCCTGAGCTTCCTGTTGCTCCCCCGTCATGATGATATCCTGCGGGAGATTTGGAGGGGAGGCCCGGAGATAAGCGGGAGCGAAGATCATTCACTTCAGGATAAGAGTTAAGCGATGAAGAACGGTCTGAAAGTAGTCCTTGTTTTATCGATCCCGTTGTTGGCCGGAGTTGGAATCGGCTACATCATAAAACCCTCCCAGGAAGCGACGGCCGAAACAGCACGCTCCGATGGTTTTGAAGACTCATTCCCTGTTTCGGTCCAGGTCCAGGACCGGTCTGCTCTGGGGACCGACCAGATTTCGAATTCGCGTCACAACGCCATCACCCGTGCCGTTGCCCGGGTCAGCCCCGCGGTTGTGGGGATCAACGTGACGGAGGTCCGGGAACAGCAGGGCTTGATATCGAACGACCCGCTCTTCCGCCGGTTTTTCGAGCAGGATCCGTTCTTCCGACAGTATTTTGGTAACCGGAAATACGAAGTAAAAGGGCTCGGCTCCGGCGTGATCATATCACCCGACGGTTATATCATCACCAATGATCACGTCGCCGGAAACGCCACCGAGATCACTGTGACACTGGTGGGAGGGAAGCGATTGAAGGCAGAGCTCATCGGAACTGATCCCCTCTCCGATCTGGCGTTGTTGAAGGTGGAGGGGAACGATCTCCCGTACGTCACCTTCGGGAATTCCGATGATGTCGTGATCGGGGAATGGGCGATTGCCCTCGGGAACCCGTTCGGACTGTTTGAGATCAACGACAAGCCGACGGTGACAGTAGGCGTGATCAGCTCCACCGGAATGAATCTCGGCCGCCAGAACAACCGGGTCTACCGTGATATGATCGAAACCGATGCGGCCATCAATGGTGGCAACAGCGGCGGGCCCCTCGTGAACAGCCTGGGAGAAGTCGTGGGGATCAATACTCTGATCTTCACCGGCGGGGTGAGCCAGACGTTCGTCGGTTACGGCTTTGCGATTCCCGTCAACAAAGTGAAAAGGATTGTGGCGGAACTGCGAAAGCGCGGGAAGGTGGAACGGGATATCTGGACCGGCTTCGAAGCGCAACAGGTCGATGCCCGCGTCGCCCGGTATTTCGGCATGACCCAGGTGCAGGGCGTCATCGTGAGCGACGTTTTTCGGAACGGGCCGGCGGAGAAGGCCGGCATCAAGGTGGGCGATATTATCCTGGAAATCAGCGGCGAGAAGATCAACTCGGAAGAAGAGTTGTTTGCCGTTCTCAACGACGCCCGCCCCGGAGATGTCCTGCGGCTGAAGGTTTATCGCGAGAAGAAGGAAGTGCAGGTGCAACTGAGGGTCGAACAGAAGACACTGTAATCCGGAAAGAACCACGCTTTGATCGCACGATATACGCGCCCTGCCATGGGACACATCTGGGAGGATGAAAACAGGTTCCGGGTCTGGCTCGAAATCGAACTCCTGGCCTGCGAAGCACAGGCGGAGCTCGGTGTCATCCCGAAGGAAGCCGCACAGGCTATTCGCGCGAAGGCGAAGTTCGAGGTGAAGCGGGTTCTGGAGATCGAGAACGAGGTGAAGCACGATGTGATCGCCTTTCTCACGAATGTGGGGGAGCATGTCGGACCCGAATCACGCTTCATCCACGACGGTATGACGTCGTCCGATGTGCTCGACACATCCCTTGCTGTGCAGATGAAACAGGCAGGGGAGTTGCTCCTGGCCGACCTCAACGCCTTGCAGGATGTTCTGGGCCGGCGGGCCAGGGAATTCAAACGAACTGTGATGATGGGTCGAACGCACGGTATCCACGCGGAGCCGATCACGCTCGGGTTGAAATTCGCCCTCTGGTACGCGGAAACCGCGCGTAATATTGAACGTCTCAAAAACGCCATCACAACCGTTTCCGTGGGCCAGATTTCGGGGGCGGTTGGGACCTATCAGCACCTCGATCCCTTCGTGGAGCGCTTCGTCTGCGGGAAGCTGGGACTCAAGCCGGCTCCGATTTCAACGCAGGTGCTCCAGCGCGACCGGCACGCCGAGTTTATGAATACCCTCGCTGTGTGCGGATGCTCGCTGGAAAAGTTCGCAACGGAGATTCGCCATCTGCAGAAAACCGAAGTGTTGGAAGTGGAGGAGTATTTCTCAAAAGGGCAGAAAGGCTCTTCGGCCATGCCCCATAAGCGGAATCCCATTACCTGCGAACGCATCGCAGGTCTTTCCCGGGTCCTGCGGGGGAACGCCCTCGCCGCGATGGAAAATGTAGCGCTATGGCACGAACGGGATATCACGCACTCCTCCGTCGAGCGGGTGATCATCCCGGACAGTTGCATCCTGCTGGATTACATGCTGACACAGTTCACGACCATCGTCGATCAGCTGTTGGTGTATCCGGATGCGATGGCCGCTAACCTGAACCGGACGAACGGATTGATCTTTTCCCAGGAAGTCCTCCTGGCGCTGACGAGGAAGGGTATGAAGCGCGAAGAGGCGTACAGGGTCGTTCAGGAAAACGCGATGAAGGTTTGGGAAACGAAACGGAATTTCAAGGAATTGCTCGCACAAAGTGAGGAAGTCACCAACCTGATCCCGTCGCATGAACTTGAGGAGCTCTTCGATCCGCAGCGAAGCTTGAAACGCGTGGATTATATCTTTGAACAAGTGGGCTTAAACTGAAAGCTTGAATCGGCATGGCAAAGAAATTTCAAAACTATATTGACGGCAAGTGGGTCGACGCTGTATCGGGCAGGACGTTCGAGAATCGCAATCCCGCGAACTGGGATGAAGTAGTCGGGATTTTCCCTCTCTCAGGCAAGGAAGAGGTTCAACAGGCGGTGAAGGCGGCCCGAACGGCCTTCGAGTCGTGGCGGCTTGTCCCCGCACCGAAGCGAGGCGATATCCTGAAAAAAGTTGGGGATATTCTTACAGCGCGGAAAGAGGAGATTGCCCGCCTGATGACACGGGAAATGGGGAAGGTTTTGTTGGAGACACGCGGCGATGTGCAGGAAGGAATCGATACGGCCTACTACGCCGCGTCGGAAGGGCGGCGTTTATTCGGACATACCGTTCCGTCCGAGCTTCCCAACAAGTTCAACATGGCGATACGAGTCCCGATCGGTGTTGCCGCCATCATCACCCCCTGGAACTTCCCGATGGCCATTCCCACGTGGAAGATGTTCCCCGCCCTTGTGTGCGGGAATACCATGGTGTTCAAACCCGCGTCGGATACGCCTGCTACCGCGGCGATGCTGGTGGAGGTTTTTGCGGAGGCGGGAATCCCTCCGGGAGTGGTGAACCTGGTCCATGGCGGTGGTGGTGAAGTGGGGATGGCGTTGGTCGAACATCCGGATGTTGACCTCATAAGTTTTACCGGCTCAACGGCGGTCGGGAAAAAGATCTCAGAGATCGCCGCCCGCACGCTTAAACGCGTGTCGCTGGAACTCGGCGGCAAGAATGCCCAGATTGTGATGGACGATGCGAATCTCGATCTTGCTCTTGAGGGAGTTCTTTGGGGCGCGTTCGGCACGACCGGCCAGCGATGCACTGCGACCAGCCGGTTGATCGTGCATGAGAAAGTGTATGACAAGTTCCTCTCTATGGTTGTGGCGAAGGCCAGGACTCTACGCCTGGGAGATGGATTACAGGAGAAAGTGGATGTCGGCCCCTGTGTGAACGAACGCCAACGGGCCACTGTCGAGGAATATGTCAAGATCGGGGTGCAGGAGGGGGCAACGATCGCGGCTGGAGGCCACAAGGCAACCGGTGACGGTCTTGCGAAGGGCTGGTTCCACGAACCAACCGTTCTGGCAGGCGTCACGGCTTCCATGCGCGTCGCCCGGGAGGAGATTTTCGGTCCTGTCCTCTCCGTCATCAAAGTGAAATCGCTGTCGGAAGCGATCGCCGTTGCCAACGATACGGTGTATGGCCTCTCTTCTTCCATTTACACGCAGGATATTAACAACGCTTATACCGCCATCCGCGACATCAGGGCCGGGATTACCTATGTGAACGCTCCGACGATCGGAGCAGAAGCACACATGCCCTTCGGCGGCGTGAAGGAGACCGGCAATGGCCATCGCGAAGGCGGTTGGACCGTCTATGATTTTTACAGCGAATGGAAGACGGTGTATGTCGATTACAGTGGACAACTTCAACGAGCCCAGATTGACAATGCTGACAATTAAGTACGAGGGTCGCCCCTATATCGTTTCTCTCTACGAGCACCAGGAGTTTTTCTAAATGGCGTGGGATCAGTCCGCTGTGTGTTGAGACCCCATTCCGTAAACTTGAAAAAACCTGAGGTGTGTCATGCCAGACAAAGTCATCGCTAAAATCGATCGTTCAACCTCCGCCGGCAAAGAGTCGTTTTCGCCTTCCCTTTCCTCGTCGGCCGGAAAGCCCACCACGAAGAACCCCGTCGTCATCTCCCCGACGGATGTCCACGCATCCCTTTCCCGGCATATGCTGGTGGATGGTTTCGATCTCGTCGTCGACTTGAAACGAAGCCAGGGTTCGTATCTGTACGATTCCCGGTACAACAAACGCTATCTCGATTTCTTCACCTTCTTTGCCTCCGCCTCCGTCGGGATGAACCACCCGAAAATGACCTCCCCGGAGTTCCTCGAGAAGCTCGGCTATGTCGCTGTCAACAAGCCTTCAAACTCCGATGCCTACACCGTGGAGATGGCGGAGTTCGTGGAGACGTTCGCCCAAATCGCTGCTCCGGAATACTTTCCTTACGTCTTTTATGTGGACGGCGGGGGGCTAGCCATTGAGAACGCCTTGAAGACGGCTTTCGACTGGAAGGTGCGGAAGAACTTCGTGAGAGGCTACACCGAGGAACGGGGACGACAGGTGATACATTTCCGCCGCGCGTTCCATGGCCGGACAGGCTACACGCTGTCGCTGACGAATACGGACCCGACGAAGACGAATTATTTCCCCAAGTTCAAATGGCCGCGTATCCACAACCCGTCGGTCCGGTTCCCGTTGAACAAGGA
Organism: Ignavibacteria bacterium UBA6688; assembly: GCA_002454845.1. GTDB lineage: Bacteria > Bacteroidota > Ignavibacteria > UBA10030 > UBA10030 > UBA6688. Next base: position 1,650 of record DKJQ01000294.1, on the reverse strand, counting down.
GAACCTCGAACAGGTGAAGAAAGAGGAACTGATGGCGATGCAGCAGATCAAGCAGGCCATCATCAACAATCCGGATGACATTGCCGCCATGATCATCGAGCCGATCCAGTGCGAGGGGGGCGATAACCACTTCCGGAAGGAATTCTTCGTCGAGCTTCGCCGTATCTGCGATGAGAGTGAAATCCTGCTCATCTTTGACGAGGTTCAGACCGGCATCGGCATCACCGGAAAGATGTGGGCGCATGAGTATTACGTGCAGCCTGATATGGTCGCCTTTGGAAAGAAGACCCAGGTGTGCGGTTTCATGAGCAGCAAACGAATCGATGACGTGCTGGAGAACGTGTTCCACAAGCCTAGCCGCATCAACTCCACCTTCGGCGGCAACCTCGTCGATATGGTCCGCTTCCAGAGGGTCCTGGAGATTATTGAAGAGGAACAGCTCGTTGCGAACGCGGCTGCCGTCGGAACGCACCTCCTCCAGCAGATCGAGGGGTTGAAGCAGGAGTTTCCCGGACTCCTTTCCAATGCCCGCGGAAAAGGACTTCTGTGTGCCATGGACCTCGATACGGCCCAGAACAGGGATCAACTGAGAATCAAGGCGTACGAAGAAGGGTTGATCCTGATCGGGTGCGGCGACCACAGCATCCGGTTCCGTCCCCCTCTGAACCTCAGCAGGGAAGAAGTGGATGATGGCATGAAGATCATCCGTGAAGCGTTAAAGGAAATCAGCCTTGGGGAATAACGGTTTACCCAATGGTAAAAGGTGACCATGGAGACGCAGAACAGCCCCCAAAAAGCCCTCGCAATCAATGCCGATCTTGTGAAGGATCTGCTCGTCAGGTTCCTTCGTGATGAAACGCGGAATGCGGGCTTTCAGAAAGGCGTCATCGGAATTTCCGGCGGGGTCGATTCGGCAGTCAGCGCCTTTCTGGCCGCCGAGGCGCTGGGGGCAAAAAACACTACGGGCGTGGTGATGCCCCATGCATCGAGCAACTCGCAAAGTGTGAAGGACGCCCAAGCCGTTGTGGATCAACTCGGTATCCGGTCGGAGGTCGTTGATATTTCTCCCATGGTGGACTCGTATTGTGATCGGTACAAGATCACCGATCGTGTTCGTCGCGGCAACGTCATGGCGCGGACGCGGATGATTGTGCTGTATGATATCTCGGCCCGGGAGAAAGGGCTGGTGATCGGAACGAGCAACAAGACCGAGTTGCTGGTCGGGTATGGGACCCTCTTCGGCGATACGGCCTCAGCCCTCAATCCGCTGGGCGATCTGTACAAGACGCAGGTATGGCAGCTTGCGAGGAAACTGGGCGTGCCGGACGCGATTGTCGGCAAGAAGCCGAGTGCGGATTTATGGGAGGGACAGACCGATGAACAGGAGATCGGCTTTCCGTACGCTCGTCTGGATGCGTTGCTCTATCATCTGATCGATGAACGCCGCTCGGAGGAGGAGTTGAAGGATCTTGGCTTCGAACGTGCATTTATCGCGAGGGTGAAGGAGCTGGTGCGCAAGAGCCAGTTCAAGCGACTTCCTCCCGTGATTGCAAAACTTTCCTCTCGCACCATCAACGTCGACTTCCGGTACATACGCGATTGGGGAATCTAGAGGCTGACAGCTGACAGCTGACCGCTGACCGCTGACCG
>DKJQ01000105.1 GCA_002454845.1 Ignavibacteria bacterium UBA6688 | reverse complement strand
GCAACACAGTCATTGCGAACCCCGATTTATCGGGGTGAAGCAATCTAATCCGCGCAGATGAGATTGCTTCGTCGTCCTTCGCGGAGTTTATCCCGTCGAGGTCGTTTACTTCGACGGGACTCGGACTCCTCGCAATGACTTATGGGGGTTTTTGAGATAGCTTCTAATTACATACTGAACGAAACGAAAGGTCCGTATGCCTGATTCCATCATCCCAACGAACAAAGCAAAGAGCGCCCTGCGGGAAGGCAAATCTCTCCTCGGTGTCATGCTCGTCGAAGTTCGCCAAACATCCATCATGCAAGTTTTTGCCAATGCAGGTCTCGACTTCGTTTTAATCGATGGCGAGCATGGGCCTTTCAACGTGGAAACGCTTGCCGATCTTTCGAGAGCTGCCCGGCATGCCGGAGTGACCCCGATTGTGCGCGTCCCGGATATCACCTACGCCCACATCACCGGCCCCCTCGACGGCGGAGCCCAGGGGATCATGGTTCCGCGAATCACGCACGCGCAACAGGTGCGTGACGCAATCCGGATGATGAAGTATCCTCCGCTGGGAATCAGGGGAAGTGTTGTGGGGCGCGGTCATACAGATATGAAGGCCGGCGATGTGAGCCTGGCGATGCAGGATGCCAACAGGGAATCGCTCCTGATCGTCCAGATCGAGACGAAGCAAGCGCTGGAATCGGTCGATGAGATCCTCGGAGTCGAGGGGGTGGATGTGGCGCTCGTGGGTCCGACAGACTTATCGGTTTCGCTGGGAGTCCCGGGGAACATGGAGGCTTCGATCCTGATATCTGCGATTGAATCGGTCATCGAAGCCTGCAAACGCCACAACGTGGTTCCCGCCATTCATATTAACGTGTTGAACCAGGCGACCTTCTGGTCGAAGAAGGGGATGAGGATGGTGAGCTACAATTCCGAGATCGGCATCCTCACGTCAGCCACTGCCGGTGCCGTGAGTACGATCCGTGGCGACAAGGGAAAATGATTGGCCCAGCAGGGAAGGAACTGATTTCCATGAGACTCGCGACCATTCAGGATCATTGTCTGAAGAAGAAAGGGAAGATTACAGGGGAGTTTCCGTTTGGTGAGGATGTCCTGGTCTACAAGGTGGAGGGAAAGGTGTTCCTCCTGACCAGGGTGGAAGAGCATCCGCTTTCCCTCAACCTTAAGTGCGATCCGGACCATGCCATCGAACTGCGGGAGCAGTACGACGCCGTAACGCCCGGGTATCATATGAACAAGAAGCATTGGAATACGGTCGTGCTTGATGGGAGCATTCTCTCCGGGGAAATCCTGAAGATGATCGACCACTCGTACGAACAGGTTGTGAAGGGACTTCCCACGAAGCTTCGGAAGAAGCTTCTGGCGTAAGAATTCGTCGTCAACGAACAAAAAGGTCGGGTAGGATACCCGACCCTTTTGCTTTCCCCCAATACCTCTTTCCCTGTTCGCGAATCAACCCCCGCAGGAATTCAAGGCTCTGCTCCGGCTCAGAATGGTGCGTTCCCTGGCTGGCGTACGTCGTCACACAATGCGGGAAGACGCGGCCTCATTCAAGCGAAACATTCATTTTGTGGGAGTGTGGGAGAGCTGGATGAGGACGATTCCCCCCACAATCGCGAGGATGCCGAGAGCGATCTTCGGGTTGAACGGCTGGTCCCCGCGCATCAGGCCGATGCACGTTCCGGCCAACGGTGAGCAGGCAAATGCAACCGCGAGCGTCACCCCGAGGTTTTCAGAGGCCGTGAGGGACGAATAGAAACTCCACATCCCGAGACTGCCCGCAACAACTCCTCCACCGACGATGATCATGAGCCAGGCATTGATGTTCGAGGGGTTGGCAACATGCTTCCACGCGGGGATGGACAGGAGGCCGAGAATGATCATAGCAACAACGGTCCTGAGCGTGATGCCTGCGATCGGCGGCAAACCGAGAGATCGGAGCCCTGCTTTTTCAAAGTAGCCTCCCACGCCCCATGCAACACCCGCGAGAACGGCAAAGAGAATTGATGAACGCATTCATGCTCCTTCCATGATCTGAGTGGGGTGTACGTGAACCGCTCAATATAATGAAAAAAGGAGAAAGGGCGCGGGTGAGCTGAGGTAGGATTGAGAATGAGATTGAAGCGGCAAGGCGGCCGCCTTCCCTCGCTCTCATTCGTCATTCAGGGAAGGATTGTTTTTCAATTCCGGGAATAATTCTCATTGCGTTCTTGGAGTATAGTTTCTTGAGCACCTCATCCGGAAGATTCAATCCGTACATCTTCCAGAACGCGTGCCGTTTTCGATAATAGTCGAAGTACTCGTCGGCCGATTCGAGGACTCGAAAGTAAACGTGATACTCTTTCGGAGCCCAGGTATCCTTCCCCATCATAACCCGGTCCTGATACTTGATGAACCATTGCCGCGCGAAGCGCGGCTGGCGTCCGAGCTCCGCGAGCACGGCGCCGATCTCGGTCGTCACGTTCGGCAGGGAATCAAGCATTTCGCCCAGCCTCCCCAGATTTCCTCCCATCCAACTCAAGTGAGCGTTGATAAACGAAGTCCTGGAATGGCGCGCAAACAATCTCCGTTGTTCGCCCATGAGCTCCTCCCACGACGGGAACTCACTGGCCGGACGCGCCCGTGAGGGGAATTGCGTCAGTTCGAGCCATCGCTCATTATACCTGTCGATCGGCTCAAAGAACGACGCCGGTTCCCCGGTGTGGATGAGGACAGGGATGCCAAGTCTTCCGCAGGCACGCCAGATCGGGTCCAGGCGGGTATCATCCACCTTGACCCTCCTCCCTTCGGAGTCCTTCAGCGTCATCCCGAAGTTCTTGTAGATTTTCAGGCCCTGGGCTCCGTTCCTGACGTCGCGTTCCAGTTGCGCGGCCGCCCGAGCGGCAAACCCGGTCGAGTCGATATTCGAAAAGTCGATGTTGGCGAAGACCACGAACCGGTCCGGATACTCTCCCTTCATGGTTCTGACCGTCTGTAAAAGGCGTTCGCCGCTTCCGCCGCTCAGGTTCACCATGACACGCATATTGAGCTTATCCATTTCCATGATAAGAGTGTCCAGCGCACCGGCGGACATCGTTCCCCTTTGATGGTTATGCACATCGATGAACGGGAATTTTGCTCGCTGAATCTCTCTCCCGGGAACGACGAGGGTCGATCGGGGATCGTATTCTTCGATCGTCATCGTCTGCTGCCGGGCGATCAGAACCGTTAAGCAAAGCGTACTGAGGGAGAGTACCATGGCTGGTCCGCAGAATATCATACAAGTTCCCTATCGTTTGGAAAAAGGGTGAAGGATGATTGCGCTCAACGCTCTTACAATGTTTGTTCAACGTCAAGATGCCTGCGGTGAATATACTGATGCACGGCATAAGCCGCAACAATCAGGGATGAAACAGTTTGATTTTCCGACACGAACTGGCTACATTAGACGTGTCCATTCGTATTTCTCCATGTCTACCTCAGGAGGTATCGTGAAACACACACTGTTCCCGTTGATCATCTTCGCCGCATTCCTTGCCGGCTGTGGCAAGGATTCATCGCAACAATCGCAGGTGAACCTCAAAGAGGACCCCTCCGCCGCAGTCGCCGGCATCCGATGGTTGTTGCCGGAACGCTGGACGAAGCAAGATGAGCGGCCGATGCGCGTTGCGACGTACACGATCCCCGCTGCAGAGGGGGATGGCGAACCGGGTGAGTGCGCTGTGTTTTACTTTGGCGGCGGACAGGGTGGAGATATCGATATGAACATCCAGCGGTGGGGTTCCCAATTCGAGGACGCCGGGGCGGCAGAAAAGTCGTCTTCGCAGGTGAATGGCTTGAATGTCACCCGGGTCGAGATCGCCGGAACCTACCTAGCTCCGGGAGGTCCTATGATGGAGTCCCAGGGAAGGAAAGAGAACTTCCGGCTACTCGGCGCCATCGTGGAGGGACCGGAAGGAACGGTCTTCTACAAATTCACGGGACCGGCCAACACCCTCAATGCGGCGAAAGGGGAATTCGACGCGATGGTCGGCTCGATTAAGGAGTAGCGGGCGCTACCACCCTCCACCTCCGCCGCCTCCACCACCGCCTCCCGAGGAACCCCCACCTCCGCCTCCCGAAGAGGATCCGGGCGCGACGGAGGAGGAAGAGATCGCGGAAGAGAGGGTGCTTCCGACGGATGTTGTGAATCCCGCGAGGTTCGCGGCGGTGAAGGCCGATCCTGCATACCATACCGGTGAGTACTCTCTGCCTCCGAGTTTGGCGCGTGCAAGGACGTCCGAGAATTGCTCCGACCATTTCTGCTCCACGCCAAGAGCCAGTGCATAGGGGAGGTATCGTTCGAACAACTCCGGTGTCTGCTCCGGCGGATTCAGGATATTCAACCGCTCCTTCTCCGCGATCGACAAGTACATCTTGAATCCTTCGATGCCGTCGAGGAGTTTGCGACCGGCGCGGGTCGGCGCCTTGAGAAGCCGGTAATAAAGATAGTTGATGAACGCGAGGACGCCCGCGCTGAAAATCACGGTTGCGGAGGTACTCGCCCAAAGAAAATACACCCCCACGAATTCCCCCAGGACGAACGGAGTGGCGAAGAGGGTGATCCCAACTGCGCCTCCAATCGCCCCGAACTTTCTTTCCCCACCGGCAAGAATGGGCCGCCAGGCCGTCACCACTCGTACGAACAGCGCGGCAACCGCTACACTCCATATGCTGAGCCACACAGTGGCAAAAATGGCTTCGGGTGGGGACGTCAACCAGAAGAGAGGAAGGACAAACACGACAGCCGAAAGGACGAGCCCGGGGATGAATGACCGAATATTGGTGATGAAGTAGACCGTCTCGTAATTCCGCTTGAGTGACGCTTTCAACGCCTTGATCGCATCGGACATGATCCGGTGATTCTCGCTTTTCAAGACAAGTCTCTCACGTCCTGAAAACAGCGTTGTGGCGACCGTCCGTTCATACGGCGCGAGCTTGTCCAAATCGGTTCCAACACGGGTCAGGACGTGCGTTCCCCCCTCATCGCTGATCCTCAGGTAGCCGTGGACAGCAAGATTGATAACGGTCGCCGCGAACACACTGTTATCGTACCCCATCCTGGAGATGTACCGGACAGCAGCCGGAGAAAGCTTCCATGGAGGCTCAAAACGGGGAATGATCGTACCTCCCTGCGGATCGACCCCGACTCTGGCCCAGACGATCACGTAGTAGAGGAGGACGACGAGAAGGCCTGCCGCGGAAAGGAGTGTCGCGATGTTGTCGTCAAGAAAAGCACCGACTTCCTCCATTTCAGTGGGTGGCTGCACAAATCCCTTAGGCCACGAAACGACGATGGTCAAACCATGAGAAGGAGCGAGAGGCTGGGTCGTGGCGAACGTAACATTTCCCAGCGCATCCCGTCCGGAAGTGTAGTCCTTTTCCTGCGCCCCCTCGGGGCCGGTATAGGCTTCCGCCGTTCGGACCGATGCGTTCGCTCCGGCCGGAAGTGAAACAATGGCCGTCGCGCGGTCGATTGGAAAAGCCCACCCGTTGCCTGTGACGTTCCAATAGAGTTCATCGAAACCTGCAAAGAAACCGACCTGCCTCGTTGTTCGGTAAAGGATCGTATAAGTGTACACTCCCGGACTGAGACGCACATCGCTGCTCCCCACATAGACCCGCACGCCGTTCGATACCTGTTCGGTGTGAAAGGCCTCCGTCGAACCGTCCCGCATGACCTCCAGGACAGTGAACCCGACCACGTAGTTGTGTCCCGAATAATCCTTGTACCGTGTCGGAAAGTCACGGTAGATTCCCCTCTTGATGGCCACTCCCTGGCTCCGCACTTGAATCACTTCCTTGACGGTGACCGTTGCATCCTCGCTGACCGAAATCGTGCTTTCATAGGAAAGAATGCGCTCTCCGTCACGGGACTGTGACGCGAGGGCGAGACTGATGGGCAGCAGCAAAGCGAGCAGGATCGTTCGCACGCAGTTCATGGGTCTCTCAGAGTTTGATGTCAGGCGCCGTTCGTTCGGCTTCCGCGTTCAACTCGAAATACTCCGCCTCCTTGAAACCGAACATGCTGGCGACGAGGTTATTGGGAAACATCTGAATACGGGTATTGAAATCACGGACCGTCCCGTTATAGTACCGGCGGGCGAGCTGGATCTGGTCTTCTGTTTCAGAGAGGTTTCTCTGAAGGTCGAGAATGTTCTGGTTGGACTTGAGCTCCGGGTAAGCCTCAGCGATTGCAAAGAGGGAGTGGAGTGAGGAGGAAAGTGCCTGTTCAACGGCACCTCGCTGACGGACGCTGCCGGCCGATAGACTTTGTGTGCGCAAGCTCGTGACCTCGACAAGCAGACCCTTCTCAAAATCCATCGAGCCCTTCACTGCCTCGACGAGGCGGGGAATGAGGTCGTGACGGCGTTTGAGCTGGGCGTCGATTCCGCCCCACGCCTCCTTCGTCAGATTGCGTGCGCGTACAAACCGGTTGTAGAGAGCGGCCAGCCAGGCGGCCACGACTGATACGATGATGATGGGGACGAGCATGAGGTCACGGTGCTTGTTGGAGGAGAATGAGTCGAATATAACCACGCGATGATTCATACGCAAACGGCGGGGTCTCCTTGCACCATACACTTTCCCCTTATATCAGAACCCATAAAGATATGCTGCCGGCGGCATCGATAATTGATTTTAACACGGCATGTCTCTATCTTACCCGCCCGGGAACCTGCCCGCGACGGGGGCTGTTGAATGAACGTCAAGAACAATCTAAGGAGGAGTTGAAATGAGGAACCGATACACACTGCTCGGAATGCTTGGAGGAATTCTGCTCTGGACAGGGCTTGCCTTTGGCCAGGAGCACGATCATTCCCAACATACGATGATGGAGTCCAAGTCAAAGGCAGCGGTTGGGGAGCAGGACGAGAAGCTTCCTCCCGGCGAGGATGGGGCGAAGGCGGCCCTTGAAAAATCCCCGCGCCATGGTGAGTGGGTGGATGTGAAGTACGAAGGGAGTGAGCACCCGATCCGGACCTGGATTGTCTACCCCGAGAAAAAGGAAAAAGCACCGGTTGTGATCGTCATTCATGAGATTTACGGTGTGACCGATTGGATCCGGGCGGTGTCCGATCAACTTGCAAAGGATGGTTACCTTGCCGTGGCTCCCGACCTGATCTCGGGTATGGGGCCGGGCGGTGGCGGGACGGAATCTGTTGCGACGCGGGATGAGGTCGTTCGCCTGATCCGGGGGCTCTCCGCAGAGGAGGCGACGCAACGGCTCCATGCCGTCCGATCCTACGCGATACAACTTCCGTCGGCAAACGGGAAGAGCGC
>DKJQ01000362.1 GCA_002454845.1 Ignavibacteria bacterium UBA6688 | reverse complement strand
TGCAGTCCTTCGGCTTGTTGAACAGTATATAGTAGGACTTCTGACGAACTTCCACGGGACTGCCGTTCACCGTCACACGGTCCTTGAGGGGCTTGATCTTCACCCCCAATTCCTGGACCACTTTCCCGTTGACTTTGACGGCACCGGAAAGAATCAGTTCATCGTTTTTACGACGGGACCCCACACCGGCTATCGCGAGGTACTTGTTCAGCCGAACAGTTTCTTGATGAACCCTTGAATCTTCTCTTTCCAGGTTTGCCATGGTGTTTTCGAATGGGGGGCTTGTTGACGCCCGGCAGGTGTCTCTGCCTGGGCGACGGAAGGAGGCTCGGGAAGATCCTCGTGTGGCATGGCGAAGGAGGGACTCTGCACATGTAATGTATCGTCCTCGGGACTTTGAACCTCGTCCATGGTCGATTCCGGTACGACAAGATCGGCGGTAGTGAGTTCATCCGAGCGACCGGAGTCTCCTTCTTGTTCCTCCATGGCCTGTTGAGCCGATGGCGCCTCTACGATCGATTCTTGTTCTTTTATGGCTGCTTCGAGGGCATCCTCGTCCACCACCTCAGTGCTCCCCGCGTCGACCGGATTTCCTATTTCTGCGAAAGAAGGTTCGATAGAAGAAGGGACGACGGAATCTTCAGTCGGATGCTGGATCGTCTCTGTTGGAATATCGTCCTGAGCTTCGCCGGCACGATCCTGGGAGGATTGCTCCAGGACAATTGGGGCCGGTGATTCTCTATTGGTTCCACCAACATCTGCATCATCTGCCTCGGGAACGGCTTCGTTCAACCCGGAAGGGCCGCTATCCGTTGGGGGTGCCTCGGTCGATGTCGCCTGGTTGAACGGAATCGGCTCCTGCGCCTCATCCTCTGTGCGGATTTTGAGTTCACGCGTTTTCTTCCGTGAGATAATCCTGACAGTCTCATCGAGGCTGGGCTTGCGTTTCGGAATGTGCGGGAGCCTCGACTTGAAATCTTCTTCCTCTTTCTTTTGATCTTCGGCGAGTCCTTGCTGGGCTTCCAGCATCCTGCGCTCCGCCTCGAACTGGCTTTCACCCAGGATCTCCTCGATCTCACGCGGTCTCGGCAGGTCACTGACGTCATTCAGGCCGAAATGCTTCAGGAATTCCCTCGTCGTGCCGTACAACAATGGGCGGCCCGGAGTTGGCGCGCGTCCGACGATCGTCACGAGTTCCTTTTCCAATAACGTCTTTAAGACATAATCGCAGTTGACCCCACGAATCGATTCGATCTCCGGCTTCGAAATCGGTTGTTTGTAGGCAATGATGGAGAGGGATTCTATGGAGGATTGTGAAAGTCTCCGTCGGGCTTGTTCCTTATAGAGCTTCCCGAGCCACTCGGCGTACACAGGCTGGGTTGCAAACTGGAATCCTCCTGCCAGGGGAATGATCCTGTAGGGTTTTTCCGCCGCCGCAAACTCCCCGTTCAACGCTTCAATGATTTGACTCACCTCCGCGGGTTCAATCCGGCGCTCCTCACCATCATTCCCCTGGGACTCGTACAGTGCCTGGAGTTGTTTGATGGTCAGGGGTTCCTTTGCCGCGAAGACAAGGGCCTCAATCAGGCTTTTGAGTGTCGTCGGAACCCTGAGGGGTGCCTGTTCCACAACTGCGACCTGCTGCTCCACGCCCTCACTTGCCGGCTCTTCGGCGATATTCAGTGTTTCGTTTGCCATGCGCCTTTAGTTGATGTTACGGATAATGGAGAGTTCGCCGAAGGAGTCCGGCTGCCGGACAATAACCTTGCGGGCCCGGATCAATTCGAGCAGGGCCATAAACGTGACAACCACCCGGATCTTTTCCTGCATATCCTTGATCAGGTCATAGAATGTCGCTTCGGACCGGCGGGAGAAATATTCCAGGATATACTCGACCTGTTCGTCGATCGAGACGTTCAACTTGACGATGTCATGGACGAATTTCTTCGGCATGCGCTCGATGGCAAACTTAAAGGACGCGATCAGATCGAACAGAGAAACATCCCGCAGGAGGTTTTCGTCTTCATCCTCCGTCATAATTCTTTCGTCCGCCCCAAAGTATCCCCGGGAGTACACCTTGCGCCGTTCCTCTTCGCGTTTTGTCATACCGACCGCCACTTCCTTGAAACGTTTGTACTCCACCAGCCTCTTGACCAGGTTCGCCCGCGGATCCTGTTCTTCCTCCTCACCCGGTTCCGGCGGCAACAGCATCCGGACTTTGACCTGCATCAACTCCGCCGTCATCACAAGGAATTCTCCCGCCACTTCGAGGTCGAGCGATTCCATGTAATGGATGTAGTCGAGGAACTCCCGCGTGATCCGCGAAATGGGGATATTGTAAATATCCAGCTCATCCCGTTTGATGAAAAACAGGAGGAGATCCAACGGCCCTTCAAATTCTGTCAGCTTGATCGTGTACATGAATCCGTGTGTGAGTTGTTCCCGCGTTATCCCAGGCCCATGGCCTGGTGCACTTCTTCCATCGTTCGATGCGCGATCGCCCGCGCCTGCTCCTCGCCTTCTTTCAGAATGCGCTGCACCTCGGCGGGATGCGATTCGTAGTACATCCGTTTCTCCCGCATCGGCGCGATGGCATCATTGACCTTCGCCGCGCAGCGTACTTTGCAGTCGACACAGCCGAGCTGTCCGCTTTCACAACCCTGCCGGATGTCGGCAACCTCCGGCTGGTTGAATTTATTGTGATACGCGAACACCAGGCAAATATCCGGACGCCCCGGATCGTTCTTGCGAACCTTCTGCGGGTCTGTAACGGCGGTCCGCATTTTTTTCGAAATCGTGGCTTCGTCATCGGAAAGCAGAATCGCATTCCCGAGCGATTTACTCATCTTCCGGCCGTCCAGTCCGGGCAGCCGTGCAAACCTGGTCACCTTTCCCTCCGGTTCCGGGAACACGGGCCGGTATTGGGTATTGAACCGCCGCGCAATCTCTCTTGTGATCTCGATATGCGGCAATTGGTCCTCCCCCACCGGAACGACCTCTCCTTTGTACATCAAAATATCGGCGGCCTGCAGAACGGGATAGCCCAGGTGACCGTAGGCAACCGTCTCCAGTTCCAGATCGCGGACTTGTTCTTTCAAGCTTGGATTGCGCTCAAGCCTCGCCGTGGTGATGAGCATGGAAAAGAGAAGGTGCAGCTCGGTGTGCTCCTTCACCCGGGACTGCCGGAACACCGGGCTCATCGCGGGATCGATTCCGGCCGCAAGCCAGTCGATCACCATATCCTGTGAGTTCTGATAAATCGTCGAGGTATCCGGGTCCGTCGTCAGGGCGTGATAATCCGCAACAAGATGATAGTTTTGATACTCGCCCTGTAGTGAAACCCAGTTTTCCAGTGCGCCGACAAGGTGGCCCAGATGGAGCTTCCCCGTGGGGCGCATGCCGCTTAAGATGACTTTCTTTCGTGAATGAGTCAGACTTCTGGTGCTCCTTTCGTAGAACAAATCAGCTTTCAGCAGTCAGCATTCAGCAGTCAGCGGTCAGATCGATCTGGATCTCGAGATGCCCCTTACTCTGAGCAAATATCATTAATTCATAAACAGGTACGGCTTCCACCCTTCATCGACGGTTCCGACAAAATCCCTGATAAACATGACGTGGTTGGGACGAATCGGCTTCCGGAGCAAATGCAATTGCGCTTCCTGTGGAGATTGGTCCCCTTTTTTATTGTTGCAGCGAACACAGGCGCACACCAGGTTTTCCCAGGAATCCTCTCCTCCGCGCGCTCGTGGCGTAATATGATCCACCGTCAAAGGCACATCGGCGCGACCGCAATACTGGCAGCGATGCCCATCGCGTCGAAGAATGTTCTTCCGGGAAAGGACGATTTTCTTGAAGGGAATCCGAACGTAGATAGAGAGGCGAACGATGCTCGGGAACGGCATCGTCAGAGAGACGGAGCGGAGTAAACGTCCATCTGAGGCTTCGATCAACTCGGCTTTTCCAAGGTAGAGTAGGATGACAGCCTTTTTGACATTGCAAACGCTCAGGGGCTCGTAGTTGTGGTTCAGAACAAGCACCTTGCGATTCATTTTTCCGTTTGAACCCGGTTGTCGTACCGCGCTGAAGTCTTTAGCACCTCCTCAAAGCGGCAAATAACGCCGTGAACTGAACAGTTGCTTGAGCATCTTATCGGTTAAACCTTGCAAAATATAGCATAAACAGGATTGAGAGTCAAGGTTGAGAAATGCGCGGGGACCGGACGATGCGGTGTGGAAGAATGCTGCAATGGGGGATTGTCGAACTACGGGTTTTTCCTGTGCCGACCTTGAATCTCCTTCATCGAATCTCCCCCAAATTTCTCCAAAAAGGCGTTTGCAAGCACGGGGGCCACGACCGCCTCACCAATTACCGAACAGGCCGGTACCGCACAAACGTCAGACCGCTCGTAACGGGCCTCGACAACCCTCATCGTCTTGAGATCGACGGACTTGAGAGGGTTCGCCAGGGTGGAGATGGGCTTCATCGCCGCGTGGAGTACGATGGTCTCCCCGTTCGTCACGCCCCCCTCCAGTCCCCCCGCTCCGTTAGTTTTGCGGACGACTGTTCCATTCTTCACTCCGAACGCGTCATGGACTTCCGATCCATAGCGGGCTGCATTTGCGAACCCGTTTCCGATCTCCACCCCCTTGACGGCGTGGATCGACATGATCACCTGGGCAAGCTGACCATCAAGCTTCCGGTCAAAATGGACATACGATCCCAACCCGATAGGAACGCCTGTCACCATCACCTCGAATACGCCTCCCACGGTATCGCCAAGTTTTTTCGCCTTCTTAATGACGGCGAGGGCTTTTGCCTCAACGTGCCTGTCCAGGATCCGGACCTGGGACTTATCCGCTTCTTCCGTGACCTTATATGCTGCACACGAAGCATGAAGGTACTTTTTTATGAGCTTGTCGATGTTGTTCCTGTTCGTGATCGAGACTGTGCCGATGCCGAGAACGTGACTCCCGATGAAGATCCCAAAGTCCTCCAGGAATTTACGCGGGATCGTGCAGCAAGCGACACGCATTGCAGTCTCCCGTGCGCTCGCCCTTTCGATGGCGTTCCGGATATCATCGAATCCATATTTCTTCGATGCCACGTAATCGGCATGACCGGGCCTGGGAATTGTAATTTTCCCGATACCGGATCCGTTCCCCTCCACCGCCATGTTCGTCGTCCAATTCTGCCAATCCTTGTTCCGGATCATGAGGGTAATGGGAGAGCCAAGGGTTTTTCCGAACCGGAGACCGGAGAGAATTTCGACCCGGTCCGTCTCTATTTTCATCCTGCCCCCACGGCCATATCCCTGCTGCCTTCTCCAGAGCTGGTGATTGATATATTCCGTGGAAAGGGAAAGCCCTGCGGGCACACCCTCGACAATTCCGACAAGGGCCTGTCCATGAGATTCGCCGGCCGTAAGGTACCGTATCAAAAGAGTCGTCCTTTGTTATCCGATGGGTAAGAAACTCCTTCAATTAAAGGAAAAATAGACCCATTATCAAACCGGCGGGACATAAAAAAAGCGCAAGGTTGTCAATGCAACCTTGCGCTTCGGCCCTCTCTTCGTTCCAGGGTTAGTTGTTCGAACTGCTTCGCGAAATTTCGATTGCGACGAACCGGGTCGTTTTGTTCTCCCCCTTGACGCGCATCAGGAGAGCATCCCCGGGTTTCTTGCTCTTGAGAATTCCTTCAAGCTCCTTCACAGATCCGACCGACTGGTCACCAACACTGAGAATAACATCGTTCGGTAACAGGTTGCGACGCTGCGCTTCGCTGAACGGTTCCACGCTCTCGACCAGTACCCCCTCTTCGACATCGTACGCCTGCTTTCCTTTTGCGTCGAGGTTGCGGATGGTGATCCCAAGGTTATCCATCTTGACCGACGTCGGAGGCGCCGCCTCTTTGGGGGTCGAGCGCCCGGAGCGGGTATCGCGGGCAGCGATCACTTCCTCCGCATCTTCATCGCGGGACTTCAAAATCACTTTCTTGTCGAGTGTTTTCCCTTTCCGGAACACTTTCAAGGCAACGGACTCCCCCGGATATTTCGAGGCAACGAGGGTCTGCAGTTGGTTCGAGGAGTTGACTTCCTTCCCATCGACGGAGAGGATGATATCGCCCGCCTGGAGCCCGGCAGTTTCACCCGCGCTTCCTTTGTTCACTTCCTGTACAAACACTCCCGTCGGACGTTCAAACCCGTTTGCCTTCGCCATGGTCGCATCCATTCCCTGGATCTGAACACCGATGTATCCGCGCCGGACCTTGCCGAACTTGATCAAGTCCGTCGCAACTTTTTTTCCAAGATTGATCGGAATGGCAAAACTGTATCCCTGGTAGCGCTGGTTCGTTGTTGCGATGGCTGTGTTAATCCCGATGACTTCGCCTTTGATATCGACGAGTGCGCCGCCACTGTTCCCGGGATTGACCGCCGCATCCGTCTGAATAAAGTTCTCAATGGAATAGCCGCTGCCGTCCTCGATGATCCGCAGGTTCCCTCTTCCCGTCGCGCTCACAATACCCTGCGTCATGGTGGAGGTCAATCCGAGTGGATTGCCAAACGCAAACACAAGATGTCCCACTTCGACTTCGTCCGAATTTCCGATCGTGGCAACCGGCAGGCCCGAGGCATCGACTTTAACCACCGCGAGATCGGTATACCGATCCGTACCGATGAGCTTCGCCTGCTTGAAGGTCCGTCCATCCGACAGCGTGACCTGGATCCCCTCATCGCTTGCATTCTCCACCACGTGATTATTCGTGAGGATATAACCGTCCGTCGTGAGGATCACTCCGGACCCCGCGCCGATTTCCGGTCCTCTCCGCGGGTTATCCAACCGGAACTCCGGACCGAAGAAATGAAAGAACCTGTTGGCGTCATCCTTCGCTTCGGTTCTCGGCTTGGACTCGACGGTGATGAACACCACGGTCGGCGTGACCTCCCTCGAGATTCCGTGGAGCGCTTCGTTCAGCGCCGCCAGAGCGGGGTGCGCATTCCCGGCACTTGCTTGTGCTCCGATCCTGACATCCTGTTCGGCAAACGTAAGGTCGACTCCTTTATACGATGAGACCAACGTCACCCCGAACACGATCCCCAACCCGATCAACAGTACTGCTGCAACAACAGAACGTACGGACATAAGACGATCTCCTCTCCTGTTAAATCTCTATCAATAATTATTTAAGTGCGATATGAAACATCTTCAAGGACCGTAACGGCCTGAACTCCTCAAAGTGATAACGTAAATACAAACGTAAAGTTACCTCCAGTTCGTTCCCCACCTCCTGATTGTATTCCAGTCCCGTGACGCCGGCAAGGTTGCCCGATGCAAACCGACGGAGGATTTGCAGGGCCGGCATTGATAACCTGATCGTCCCCGCCCTCTCGGCTGCCTCAGAAGCGCCGTGGTGAGAGCGCCGAACGGTCAGAAGCCGCTCAGGGTCAAAAACAGGTATCGGGCCGCTACATGCCGGGCAATAAATCGCTCCCCGTGGGAGCTGCAGGACCACCCCCTTCCCTTCCAGGCCCTCCAAACTCCTGCCGCAGGCCACGCAACGGTCCAGCGCCGGGGCGAATCCGAACAATGAACAAACACGCAATTCGAACGCAAAGAGCACATTTACGGCATTCCTGGGTGCACGATCGATCGCATCAAGCGTCTCAAGAACCAGGGCATACAGAAGGCTGTTTTCCTCCTCCTCGTGAGTCAGTCTGTTCAACAACTCGATCACCGAGAGAGCGACGGGCATCCGGTCGAAATCCGAATGGATGCTTTTATGCCGGTGAAGGATATCGGCCTGGGAGATCAACTGCAGGTCCCGATGCTCCTTTTTGTACAGGACCAGCGAGACAAGCGTCATCGGTTCGAGAGCAGCGCCGAACTTGCTCTTCGTCTCCCTCGCCCCTTTCGCCACCCCCTTCAGCTTTCCGTACCGGCGGGTATAGAACGTGACAATCTTACTCGTCCCGCGGAACTTCATGGATTTCAATACAACGGCGTCTGTCTTAGTAATCACGATCGTGCACGCAGGTCATACGGCAGGCAGTCTTTCGGGCCGTAATCGTTCTATCGCGTCGCGAAAAGGATATCGCAGAACTCCCTTCTCGGTGACGATGGCCGAGATCAGTTCCCCCGGAGTAACGTCGAACGCCGGTGAGTAGACATCCACTCCCTCGGGAGCAATCCGGATCCCCCCGATGTGAGTCACTTCCCTTCCACTCCGTTGCTCGATCGGGATTTCCGAACCGTTGACCAGCTCGAAATCCAGGGTGCTTGTCGGAGCTGCAACGATCAGGGGGATCCCATGATGCTTTGCCAGCACCGCGAGCCCGTACGTTCCCACCTTGTTTGCCGTGTCGCCGTTGCGCGTGATTCTGTCCGCGCCGACTACCACTGCATTGACCAAACCCCGCTGCATCAGGAATGCCGCCGTGCTGTCCGTCATAAGCGTTGCCGGAATTCCGAGGCGCTGCAACTCCCAGGCGGTCAGCCTTGCCCCCTGCATCAGAGGGCGGGTTTCGTCCATATAGACGTGTTTGAGCTTATGAAGTTCCCACGCGCGCGCAATGACGGCAAGGGCCGTCCCCTTTCCTCCGGTTGCAAGCCGGCCGGCATTACAGTGAGTCACGACAACCGCAGCGTTGGGCAGGAGCTGCGCCCCGTATTCTCCAATCGCCATGCACATGGATTCGTCTTCCCGGTGGAGGGCGAGGGCTTCATTCAGTATTTGGATTTTGAATTCGTGCAGAGGACGAGCGAGGGATGCTTCGGCTGCGGCCTTCATCCGGTCAAGCGCCCGGAACAGATTGACCGCGGTCGGCCGGGTGGACGCAAGCAGAACCGATGCCCGCTCGATCGCAGCCGGGATCTTCGAAGGATCAGACACTTTGTTCAGGGCAAGGACGAACCCGTACGCAGCTGCGATGCCGATCAGCGGCGCCCCGCGGAGAGCCAGACGTTTGATGGCATCTGCGACAACATGCTCATCGTCGGTTTCAATGACAACTTCCTCGAGAGGGAGGCGGGTCTGATCGAGGAAGAGCAGCGTCCCCTCCCGCCACTCGATCACTTGCATGGGGTGTTACCTCTCATCAAAACGGGACAGGTCCAAGAACGAACGGTACCGATCCTGAATGTGCAGATAAGCCAGATCGCGGAGTCCCTCCACACCGAATTTCTCCACGGAGAATGAAGCGAGGACGCTTCCATAGATCACGGCCCTTTTCAGATTCTCGGGCGATAAATCATCGGTCCGCGCGAGCCAACCCACGAAGCCTCCCGCGAAGGCATCTCCCGCCCCGGTGGGGTCATAGATATTCTCAAGGGGATAGGCGGGGGCTGAGAAAATGGTCTCGCCGGTCACAAGCAGGGCGCCATGTTCTCCTTTTTTGATGATAACCACTTTTGGTCCCATGCCAATAATCCGGCGGGCACCCTTCACGAGGTTCGGTTCGTTCGTCAGCAGGCGCGCTTCCGAATCATTCACCACGAGCACATCCATCACCTTCAGCGTTTCGGAGAGCTCCTTCGGTTTATGCTCGATCCAATAGTTCATGGTGTCGCCGACGACAAGACGTGGTTTGTTGATTCGGCTCAGCACCTTGCGCTGCAGCACCGGATCGATGTTCCCCAAGCAGACATAGGAACTTTTCTTGAAGCCAGTCGGGATATTGGGATCGAACTTCTCGAAGACGTTGAGCTCGGTGTACAACGAATCGCGCACATTCAGATCATAATGATATTTTCCTCCCCACCGGAACGTTTTTCCCTCCTTGATCACCTGGAGACCGTCCAAATCGATGTCCCGATCCTCCAGCACCTGCATGTGCGCTTTTGGAAAATCGCCCCCGACAACACCTACCAATCGGACAGGGGCGGTAAAATAACTCGCGGCAATGGAAATATAGACCGCTGAACCTCCTAACGCGTCCTTGATCTTGCCAAAAGGGGTCTCAACCGAATCAATGGCGACGGAACCGACAACCAAGAGGCCCAAAGTGAGTCTCCTTTATGAATGGGGGATAACCGAAGTCAACCGCGCGACATCTCCTCCGCCGACAATAAATTCATGGACATGGCGCAATCCTCGCTTCTGTCCGGGCCACACAAGCATCACATCCGCCTTTTCCAGGCGACACCATTGGTAGGCATCGTGCTCGCTCGAGAGTCTGGGTTCCTCCCCAGGCGATACCTCCACGGCAAAAAAACAAGTCAAGTGCACTGCGTCGTCTGAAGCAACATAAAAGGAATTCACAAAAGGAACAACCCAAA
>DKJQ01000382.1 GCA_002454845.1 Ignavibacteria bacterium UBA6688 | reverse complement strand
AATGCTTTCTTCGTGCCTTAGTGACTTTGTGGCAAGTGACAGGTTTTCGTCCGAGTTTCTAGTATCTCACGGGGTGAATCGCTGTCCATCCCTGTTAAACACGATGTGCAGTTACAAACATTCCATTCATTGAAAGGTGGTTCGTATGAAATCAAGCTACGCTTTGCGGTTCCTGTTTTCCGGAATTATGCTGCTGATGAGCGCGACGCTCCCGGCCCAGACGATCCCGAACGCGGGATTTGAAAACTGGACCAGTGGAAATCCCGACGACTGGTTTACGTACAACGTTCCGCAACTTTCCCTTGTCACGATCACCCAAAGCGCCGACGTGCGGTCCGGATCGTCCGCCGTACGGGGCGACGTCATTGTGTATGGAACGGAGCAGGACACGGTTCCGCCGATTCTGATCCTCGGCTCCACTACCGCCGGGGCCCCCATTTCCGTCCGGCCCTCCACACTCAGAGGGTGGTACAAATTCAAGAACGGTGGCGGAGACGATCTCTCCATTGTCTGGTTCGTGCAGAAGGAAAGCATCCCCATTGGATCAGGGGAACTGACGATCACCCAGGACGCAGCCGCCTACACACAGTTTGAGATACCGATCGAGTACTTCGGAGAAGGGACGCCGGACGTCGTCAATATCATGGTCCTGATCGATTCCGGGGAGAAGGATAATGCGCATCCGGACTCCTGGTTTCTTCTGGACGACCTCTCCTTGACAACGGGCCCGACAAGCATTGCAGAGGATGGGGCACTTCCCTCCCACCCCTGGCTTGGACAGAACTACCCAAACCCGTTCAACCCGGGGACGACGATCGGATTTGGAGTGCCGGTGGAGTCGTTTGTGAGGATCGTGATCTATGATATGCTGGGGAGGCAGCTTGTGACGTTGGCAGAGGGGGTGTTCGCTCCCGGATCACACCAGAAGTACTGGAACGCGTCCGGATTGCCAAGCGGTGTCTATATGTACCGGATGGAGGCGGGAGCGTTCAGGGAATCGAGGAAGGTGTTCCTCTTGAAGTAGAACCCTGTTGTGAGAAAGCGCCCTTGAACGTAGTCTTCGTCAAAGGGGGCTAACAATACAAAACCTGACAGGTCTCAAAGACCTGTCAGGTTTTTTTGTTTTCTCCACCCAATAAAAGATGGGGAGTTACTTCTCGTACTCCCGCAAATATCCCTGAAACTCCTGCCGGTGACTCTCCTCGTCCCCTAATAGTTGGATCGCCAGATCCTGGGTGACGTAATCGGTCCCGTCACACAGCTTGATGATCTTATTATACTGTGCGATCGCCCCCTCTTCCGCTTCGATCACTCCCTTGATGATTGACACGACGTCGGTGGAATCCTTTGTCGGCTGCATGAATTTCTGGTTGCGCGGGAGATCGAGAGAACCCGGCACACTGCCCCCGATCGTTTTGATCCGGGTCGCCAGTAGCTGGGCATGGCTCAACTCGGTGGGCACATCGGCCCCGAGCGCCTTCTTGATGACATCCGACCGGACGCCGTCGAGATTGACGGATGCCGCGATGTAATTCTGAATCGTCTCCAGTTCCGCTGCATACGCAACGATCAACTCTTTAATAATGCTTTTCGAACTCATTGTGATAATCCCTTTCTCAAGCTACAATTTGTACTGTGATATGGCGATGAATAGTTATGACTTTAGAAACTTAGAGAAAGGGAGCTGAAGAAGCAAGGTGAAGTACGGAGGGAGGGAGAATTTCCACGAGTCAATCGGGGGACATTCTCGCTTTTGGCAAAGACGGGTAACATGGCACGGCCACAGATGTCCGGGAGGATCAAGAAAATGCCGCGGCGGTGAGAACAACAACGGGCGACCGATACTCTCGGCCGCCCGTGTTTCGAATAGGCCAGACTAAGATATGCGGCTACTTCTTCCCCTCCGGGAAGAGGATCCTGAAAATCTGATACCGGCTCCCCCAGCCCCCGGCAGTTCTACCATGCTATCACCCTCCTGTCCCGCCAGAACTTTCCGGTTTCGCCAATGGGTGCTTCCGTCGCGAGCCAGACGGGAGTTTCCGCACCTTTCTTCACCGACCGCGGCGCCATCTTCCCTCCCATCTCCGTCCTCACCCAACCGGGACAGACCGCGTTGACTGCAATTCCCTTCCTCTTCAGAGCAAGCGCAAACTGGCACGTCATCGCGTTCATCGCCGTCTTGCTGATGCTGTAGACGGGGGCGTAGGTCGACATCCCATCGCCGATCTCCCCCGCACCGCTCGAAATATTCACAACCCGGCTCCCCTTCACGAGGAGGGGGAGAAATGTTTGCGTTACGAAGAAGGCTCCGAGGGTATTGATGGCAACGGTGCGGTGAACAATGTCGGGTGCGACGTCAAGGATGCTTGTTGATTCATCGAGCAGGATGCCGGCGTTATTGACCAGGATATCGAGGTGGGCGACCTGTGAGGAGACGATTTTGAAAGCTGAACGGATGCCCGCGATCTCCGACACATCCATCTGGACAAACCGGACATCCCACCCCTCCTTCCGAAGCGAATCCACCGTTTCCTCCCCCGCTTCGTTGTCACGCGCGGCAAGCCAGACGGAAATGCCCCGGTCACCGAGTTGCCGAACGATCTCGAGTCCAATCCCCCGGTTTGCGCCGGTGACGAGAGCGGTTCGGCCGCCGGAATCCATGGAGGCAGACGGCAACGCTACCAGCTTTCCTTGAACCAGCTTGCATCGGAATAGTACGGCTTCGTCAGTTCCTCCATCTTCTTCATCTCATCCGCCGTGCAGGGCTTGAAGTTCTGCGCGATGCGGACGTTCTCCTCAAGCTCCGCCAGCGTCGTGATTCCGACGATCACGGTGCTGACCGGAAGAGTGAGGACATACCTCATTGCCTGTTCCATGGTGGAAAGGCCCCCTTCCTTGAAGATCCTTCCGCGTGCCGGGATTTTCATCCCGACGATCGACATCTTCTTTTCCACCGCAACGGGGAGAAGGTTGTCGATGAACGACGCGTTGTGTTTGTCGGCCGCATTAAGGGCCATCAGGATCGAATCGAAGGGATACTGTTCGATCCCTTTCTTGAGAATAAACGGATCACGATGTCCGGTGATGCCCAGGAAACGTACCGTCTTTTCATCCCGCGCTTTCTCCATCGCTTTGATCGCACCATCCTTCGCGAAGATCCGGTCGAGGTCGCTTTGCGTCCTGACGTTATGGTGCTGCCACAGGTCGAGATGGTCGGTCTGGAGTTGTTTCAGCGACCGTTCCAGGAGGCGCATGGAGCCATCGTAGCTCCGATCGTTCGTCTTGGTGGCGAGGAAGACTTCCTTGCGGCGGGACTTCATCACCTGGCCGATATACGTTTCACTCACTCCCCGACCGTATGCCGCAGCAGTGTCAATATAGTTGACCCCCAGATCGATCGCCCGGTTGATAATGGCAAGCGACTCATCCTCCCTGTTCGGCGTCTCGAGCGTCGATTGTCCGCCGAGACTGAACAGGCAAACCTGGTGTCCGGTTTTCCCGAGCGGGCGCGTGGGCATCTTCGCGGGTCCGCGCATGCCGGCAGCGAGAGCCCGGAGCGGATCGAGTTTGGCAATCCCCGCAAGTGCGACGCCGCCAAGGACGGTCTTGACAAAACCTCTCCGGGTTACCGCATCGTCTCTTTTCATACAACACCTCCATTGTGTTGTGGAATGCACTTCAACGATTTGAAGGGGGATGAGCCTCGTTTTCCCCTCGGGGTGAATTTAGAAAATAACGAAGGGACAAGCAAGGAGAATGGCAAGCCCTGACATTTCTACTAGAAGCGGTCTCAAAAACAGGCAACACAGTCATTGCGAACCC
>DKJQ01000059.1 GCA_002454845.1 Ignavibacteria bacterium UBA6688 | reverse complement strand
CCCAGTTGGCGGTGTTGATGCCATAGAGCCATGGATTGATCGTCCTGGTCGGTTTGGCCGCGTCGACTTCAACACGCACTGTCTGAGCGATTCCGGGAGAGGAAGTGAGAAGGAAAGCGAGGAACATGGAGAAGATCTTCATTGTCGTTCCTGTCGGGGGGTATCTATCGAATAATTTCCACATGATTTCACACCTGCAGAGGATGTCGGGGTTCCTTCAGGAGTCTCGGTCGACCCCGAACGAAAGGTCTTACGGAAGCAACTCAACAACCCGTTTTTTCTCAAACGGGTCGATGTCGAATGCGACAGCGTAACGAACACTTGCTTCGGCACCGCGGACACGGGCAAGGGCTTCGTAATAGTCGAGATACGGGAAGGAAGAAATTCCTCCCTTGATGAATTCATACTGCGTGACGCATTCTTTCCACCGCGCCAGTTCCCCGCTGACATCGACATAGAGGTACGGTTTGAAGCCTTCGGGGTCCTCCCAGTTTTCCGTGTAATACAAAGCCTTGACGCCGCGATGGCGCGGCAGCGGACTTGCAACGCCCTCGAGGGAGGCAAGGAGCAGCGCATCGTTGACGATGGCATGGGTGTTTGCATGGTCCTTGTGGATGCTCGTTTTCCAGTGGGTGATGATCCGGCCCGGTTGAACCTTGCGGATGACATCCATGACGTAGCGCCGCGTCTCCTCATCGTTTGGCAACTCCCCGTCTTTGTACGGTCCGAACAGCGCTTCTCCCCCGATCACTTCCGCGGCAGCGAGAGCCTCACGGCGTTTCTGCTCGCCGTACGCCGTGGGGGAGAGTTTTGGATTTCCCCCCTCTCCGAGCGTGAGGTGGAGGAGGACGACCCGGTCCCCGGCGGCCCGCTGCTTGAGAAGGACAGCGCCGCACGTGACCTCGATATCGCCGCAGTGGGCTCCGATGGCAAGGATAGTGTTGTTTGGTTTCATAGGCCGTTAGAGTTCCTTTTTCAGCAGCGCAAAGCGCCGGGTTTGTGCGAATCCGAACTTTGAATAAACCTTCGCCGCTATATCATCCGTCCACATGACCCAGGCGTCATGGTATCCCTGATGACGCATGCGTTCCAACGTCCTGGCGAGGAGCACCGTGCCGATGCCGCGGCCCTGGTAGGCAGTGCTGACACCGAACGGCCCGAAGTGAGAGCCTTCGAACTGACAGTAGCCGATAATATCTTCCCCATGGGTGACGACCGTGATTTGGTCCGTGCGGAACCCTCCTTCAGAAATCTTGCGCAGGTTGCTGCGCTCCACGCGTACCCAATCCGTCGGCATCGTCCGCTCCAGGAACCCGAGGAAGCGAAGAAGGTCGCCGCGGCGGTACGGGCGAATCTCTACGCCTTCGGCAGCGAGCGTTCTCTCGATCTGTAGGGTCTTCTCCGGAACGGTGAAGAGGACAATCGACGCATCCATACTGAGGGACTCATGGAAGATTTCGTAGCCGTGCGAGACGAAGAACTCGAGCAGATGCGGGTACGCTTGTTGGTCGATCCCGGGAGTGAAATATCCCGGGGGATAGCCCGCAATCCGGCATTCCTTCCTGCCGAGCGCCCTGAACCGGTTCTCCAGAGTGGCAAGAAGCGGTGTACCAACCTCCTTCAGCTTGCCGGCGGGGTGCACGCCGCATGCGGTGATCCAGCACCGGGTACCGTCCGGGTCCGCGTCGCCAAGATGCAGACGCCGTGCATAGACGCCAAGAACGAAGCCGACGAGCTTTCCATCTTTGCGTGCGAGGAGAAAGGTGGAGGAATCGAAGTTGTCGTCGAGCAGGACGCGCCGCTCGAACATATCCTCTGTGATGGCATCCAGCGGGAGAGTTCGTTCCCAGAGCGACAACACCTGTTCCCGATCGCTGTCCGTGTACTGATTGATGGAAATGTGCATACGGTTGCCCGTTCTCGTAAGCGGCGAAGAAAAACCAGGAGCCTTCGCCGGGAAGATCAATAATGGATGCCGAGGGAGAGGTGATGGACTGCGCCGAAGATCCCGAATGCCTGATAGGCATAGTCCGCCCGGACAGGAAACTCTCCGACCTTGTAACGGATCCCCAACCCCGCCATCAAACCACGCTCGTCATAGTTCGTTGCATACCCTGCGCGTGCCACAAGCACATCCAAGATATTATATTCGGCCCCAAATTTCAGCTTCTCGTTGAAGTCCCTCGGGTGGCGCGATTCAAAGCTCAGGATCAAAACATTCTTTTGTTCGGCATCGAGGAAAAGCAGGGGCTCGACCGTGGCGCCAAAACTGACGGCAAAGGGAAGGGGAAAAGCCTCGTTCTCATACCGGACCTCGCGGGAGATGTTCTGCAGCGTCGCGCCAAAACGGATGCCATTATAGAAAAAATCATAATACGCGCCGATGTCGAATGCGAGGGCGTTTTGCGCGTAGGCACGTTGACTGATCGCCAGGGCCGGATCCGAGATGTTCGATCCGGTTGCGGCGACCCAGGCAGAGCCCAGGTCCTGGCTGACATATTTCATGTGGACACCGTAGGAAAACCGGTCGCTGACCCTCTGGGAGAAGGCGATCCCCAACGCGTACGCGGAAGGGGAGAAGGTCCCGGTCTCCTCGAACCCCTCCTCATTCGGGGCGCGCCTCGTTCCGTAGAAGGTTCCATAGTCCATCATCAGAAGGCTGAAGCCGATCACCCCGACGTCTCTGAGCGGGATTGCGGCAGCAGCCGAATTGTAGTTGATGTCCGCGATTCCTCTCGTGTGGTTCAAACCGACGTCGACGCCGGAGTCAATCCACCCGAGGAGACTCGGATTCCAGAAGATGCCGTTGGCATTCAGCGTTGATGTGACCCCGACGGTTCCCCGGCCGATCACCTCTGCCGAAACCGGGTTTTCGAGAAAACGAAAACCCACCTGGGCTTTCTTCTTTATCTGTGCGTTCGCCTCCCTCTGCGGCATGCAGAGTATCAGCAGAAGCAGGAACACGAAACACGTTCGAATGCTCATACGAGCCTCCTTGAAGTTCAGGGCGAGCGTGGTGTGACGTCGGCTCTTCATCGTTTCACCTCACAAGGACAAATTTGACAAACTGGTTGTCGAGAGACTGTCCCTCGAGCCCCAGGCTCTCCGTGACGGTAAGAATATAAATGCCGCTGCTGACGTACTGGTTACCGTCCGTGCGCTGGTCCCACTCATGATCGGCTGTTCCATAGTGCTCGATCGTCTTGACGTGGTCACCGGTCTCGGTGTAGATCTTCAGAGTACATTGGACCGGCAGGTTGACAAAGAGGATCTTGTTGGGCGTCCCGGAAAAACCGAGTCCCCCCGCGGCAACCGTCGCGGGGTTGGGGACCACGCGCACCCTCTGCGATTCGCTCAACCCGGGTTTGAACGAAGTGGCCGGAAGTTGGGAGCGGGTTGCGTGGCGCGAGCTCTCCAGCCTTACCCCGGTAAACAGTCCGGAGGAATTTTGAGTCCCGTTATCGACTGCGGTTACGGCATAGTAGTAGTCGACTCCGCGTTGGACACTCCTGTCGAAGTACGTGGTCACGGTCCGGTCGGTTGTTTCATACACCAGTTCCCAGCGAGCCCGACTCCGCTGATCCAGCGGATCGTTCACATAGTAGGCTCCCTGCTTTCGGTAGACCCTCCAGGCATACCAGTCATCAGTTGCCGTTTCCGGGTCATTGAAGTAGTCCGGTTCGGGGTAGGACCATGAAACCTCCACACGGTCGGGGCCGGATTGCACGGTGATGTCAGGCGCCGGCGGGGGAGAGGGAATAGCAAACCCTTTGCTCAACCGATCCCATGTCCAGTTGGCGCGGTCCATTGTTTTCCAGAGCGAATCGACCCCCTTGAGCACCCAGGCGTTCTTCTCCGCATCGGTGATTTCGTTGTTGAACCAGAGACGGCCGATGGAATCGGCGGCATCCCATCCGATACTCCCCGAACCGACCGCATAGACGAACGTGAGGGAGTCATGGCGGTTTTGAGCCTTGTTTTTGGTCAGTTCGTACGGACCGACTGTAATGAAACGCATGGGCCCTTTTTGAGGGCGGGATGCGAGTCCCGCCGTGATGGCATCCAGGGGAAACCGGCCGCGGA
>DKJQ01000058.1 GCA_002454845.1 Ignavibacteria bacterium UBA6688 | reverse complement strand
GATTTCATAGTTCTGTCTGGTGATGTTTTCAATGTCGATCCAAAGGAGATTTTGACAACGGTTGTTGAGCATACTATTCTTGGCGGAAAAGAAGTCTATAAGCGGAACAGGCCGCCCGGTGCCGAAGCCCGTGGGGTTAGTCCACGATGAGGTTGTTTTTAGAACGAAAAAATTGTAAGTTTTGTCGCCAAAATTCGACTTAGACAAGGACTGGATTCACCATGCCATATAAAGTGCTCGTTGCCGACGATGACGATGGGCAGCGGAAATCCCATGGTTTTGCGCTTGAAGTCTGTACGGCGATCCTCGAGGACGAAATCGTTATCGTGGAAGCTGCGTCGAGTGTGGAGTCCTGGGATATGATTAAGTCGGAAGTGTTTAACCTGATTATACTGGACAATGACTTTAAGGATACGAACTTAAAAGGTCATCTCCCGGGCATTGCCTTGCTCCAGTTGGCGCGCCGGGAAGGAATGAACCGGAACACGCCGATCTTTTTTTGCAGTGCTGACGCATACGATACGCTGAAGTCCATGGTCGAAAAGCACAACGGCGTCTACATGCCGAAAGTCGGGTACGATATCGAGAAAGCCGCCCAGTTGTTTGCGGACAAGATGAAGAAGAAATAGTTCAGGTTGATGGAAGTGGTTCAAGGGGGTCACAGATCGTGACCCCTTTTTCTTGTACCCCCTCAGGCGTCGCGAACAAACTTGCGCTTTCCTCGAATAAGGTTTACATTTCATGCAGTTGATCGCGCAAAAGATCCCAGGAGGTTCTGTGTACGAGCGATGCCTGAATGAAGCAGAGCGGATCCTCGCCGCTGACCGGGATGTGATCGTTCCGGTAAAAAAAGTATGGCAGGAAGTCTGCACCCAGGGGAAGGGACAGGGCTTCTCGGTTCCATCCCTGGGCGATTTCTCCATCATGCTGGAGGCGGATGCAAGATTTGAATTCGTTTCCTCCCATGACACGGAAGAGTTGGTGTTTGAGGATCAGGCAAACGATGATCTCCTGGAGGAGGCGGAGTTGGAGAACCTGGGTTTTTTCTCCGGCGATCGGGTAAAATTGCGCCATATCGAGTTGACCCCGGAGTTGATCGGGACCATGATCCGTCGCAAGGTTGACGGAACCATGGATGCGCTGACCAAAGCATGGGAACTGCGGCCGGATGGGGATAGGGAAGCGGAGGATCAGCTCCTGGATATCCTTGCCAAGACGCAGAAGCTCCAGCGCGAGGTCAAAAAGACCTTTTCCGAAGAGCGCATGAAGAAACTGGGTGAGGCGTTGGAGGACTCCGGTTCCCCGAAAAAGAATTCCCGTCCCCCCGCTCCACGAAAGCGGGTCACTCCAAAAACCAAAAAAAAATCCCCCGCTCAATCCCGGGCGAAAAAACCGGCGGCAAAAACCCGTCCACAACGAGGCCGGCGCAAATAATGCTCCAGGAGAAGACCCGCGTCTGGACGATCCGCTCGCTGATGAAGTTTGCCATCGACCACCTTCAACGACGCGGTTTTGATGAAGCCCGCCTGAACGTTGAACTGCTTCTCTCCCACGCCCTCCAATGCCAGAGAATCGAACTTTATACGAATTTCGACAAGCCGCTCGCTCCGGAAGAGTTAAAGGCATTCCGTTCACTGTATGAGCGGCGGTTGAACCGCGAGCCGGTTCAGTACATTGTCGGGATGGCCAGCTTTATGGGTATGCAGTTTAACGTTGACTCCCGGGTGCTGATCCCCCGCCCGGAAACAGAAACGCTCGTGGAGCAGGCGATGCTTCTGTGCAAGAGGGCCGAACCGGGCCAACCCCTTGCCATTATCGAAGTGGGGACCGGGAGCGGTAACATCGCCATTGCCCTGGCCAAGTTCATAAAGCAGGCAAAACTATGGACGATCGATGTCAGTGCGGAAGCTCTCGCACTGGCGCGCGAGAACGCGGAGCGCCATGGGGTGCTGGACAGGATTGTCTTTGAACGGATGGACGCGTTTGAACCGGTCGATCAGCTCCTGTTGCGACGATTCGACATGCTGGTCAGCAATCCACCGTATGTCTCCGCCGGCGAATGGGAAGAGTTGCAACAGGAGGTTCGTCGATTTGAGCCCCGGGTTGCTGTAAGCGATTGGAAGGACGGATACGAATTCTACCGGCGGTTGGTCGAGCTTGCACCGTACTTGCTGCGCGACCAGGGAACCATGTTCGTCGAAGTAGGATATGGACAGGCGGAGACCGTTGCCCGCATGATGAAGGACGCACACTTTGCACAGGTGGAGGTTATTCCGGATCTTCAGGATATTCCCCGCGTTGTGTTCGGGAAAACCAAATCGCTTGCCCGTAATCCCGGATTTATGAACTAACGTTGCCTTTTCCGTGCGGTCGCTCCCATGCGTGCGCTTATCCAACGCGTCAGCCGGTGCTCCGTTTCTGTCAATGAAACGGTTGTCGGTTCCATCGAGAAAGGCATCCTTGTTCTTCTGGGGGTGCAACGGGAAGATGGGGAGACGGATGCGCAGTACCTTGCCGAACGGTGCCTGGCGCTGAGAATCTTCGACGATGAGGAGGGGAAGATGAACCGGTCGGTGAACGATGTTGGTGGCTCGGTCATGGTGGTGTCGCAGTTTACGCTGTATGGCGATACCCGCAAGGGCAACAGGCCGAGCTACAGCGAGGCTGCTCCGGCTGAGCTTGCCGAAACATTGTATGAACGGTTCGTCGCAAATCTTCGTTCCGTTGCAGGAACGGAAAGGGTGGCAACGGGAGTCTTCCGCGCGATGATGCAGGTCGAGCTCGTGAACGACGGTCCCGTTACCCTCATGATCGAAAGCAAAAACATCACCCAATCTTCACCTACCACTTCCTGACTTTCCTTGCGCATCCTCCTGTTATTTGTTGACGGCGTGGGGATCGGCAAGCCGCTCCCCGATGTGAATCCGTTCTTTCGGGCGAACGTTCCCTGTCTCCGGTCGCTGTTGGATGGAGAACTGCCCTCGACGCGGCTCAAGCGATGTACGACAACGAAGGCCAGCCTGGTCCCGGTGAATGCGACGTTGGGGATACCCGGTCTTCCACAGAGTGGCACGGGGCAGACCGCAATCTTCACCGGAGTGAATGCCCCCAGGATGATCGGAAGACACTTCGGTCCCCATCCCACAACGACACTCCGCCCGGTGATCGAAGCAAAGAACATTTTTCGGCAGCTGAAGGAACGGGGATTGTCGGCCTGCTTTGTCAACGCGTTTCCGAAGCAGTTCTTCGACTATGTTGAGGCGGGCAACAGGCGTTTGTCCGTGACGACCCTCTCGTGCCAGTTTGCCGGTGTCCCCCTGCTGCGCACCGACTTGTTGAGGCTCAATCGTGCGGTTTCCGCAGATATCACGCGCGCGCAGTGGCCCGAGAAAGGTGATCCGCCTCTTCCAACCGTTACACCGGAAGAAGCGGGGAGGCACTGCTGGGATCTTGCCAGGAAGCATGACTTTACCCTGTTCGAGTACTGGCTCACCGATTATGTGGGCCACAGCAGGGATATGGCCAAGGCCGTGGAAGTCCTTGAACGGTTCGACGGCTTCATGGGAGGCCTGCTGGAGGAGTTTGATCACACAGGGTCCTTGATGATCCTCGTCAGCGACCATGGCAATCTTGAGGATCTCTCAACGAAATCGCACACGCGTAATCAGGTCCCTTGCATTGCCGTGGGAGAACGGCGCAACGAATTCGTCGCCCGGATCAAGAACCTAACCCATATCACCCCCACCATCCTCCGGTTCCTGGACGGTTCATGGGAAAAGAAGTCTTAAGCAATCGCCCTGCGCTCAGGGTTGCCCTTTTGTTTGTTGGCGGCATCCTCCTTGCACAAGCCCTCCCGATGGGACCGTTGTTCTTCCTTCTGCCCGGCCTCGCTGCAATCCTGGTCTCCCTGATCTTGTTTTTCACAAACCACTCAACGAGTCTCTCCTTGACCTTGCATGCCGCGGTAGGGTTGGCGGCCGCGAGTCTCTTCAGTGTCGATGCGGATCGATCGGAATTAAAACGATTACTTCCACACTCATTTCAGGAACCGGTGACCGTGGAGGGAGTGATCGATGCACGGCCGATTCAGAAGCCGGTTTCCGTGCAACTTGTTGTCCAAACCTCCGGGATCGTTCGCGACTCCGGAAATGATCCGACAGCCCGTACGGTGATCGTTTTTGTCAAAACAAAAGAACAGGGGGCGCTTGCAAAACGTCTCAGCATTGGCTCGCGCCTCCGGATCAAAGGAGTGATTGACGAGCCGCCTCACCCACGGAATCCCGGCGAGTTTGATTACGGGCGGTATCTTGCCCTCAACGAGATTGACGGCGTGATCCGTGTGGCGAACGAGTCCGATGTGGAGGTCATCGGGATGGAGCAATCGTTCAGTCCAGGCCGGATATTCCAATCCACAAGGAACGCGCTGTTGGAGCGTATCGAGCTGTTTCACACCTCCTTCCGCGGCGCATTCCTGAAAGGTGTTCTCCTGGCCGATCGGGGGGAGATTCCGCTCGAGCTTAAACAATCGTTTGTCGATACGGGAACTATTCACGTCCTGGCCGTTTCAGGCCTGCATGTCGGCATCATTGCCGCGATCGTTCATTTTCTCTTCGGGCTTTTCCGGATCCCTCGGAAGGCGGTTGTCCTCGCAACCATGGTGACGCTGTTTTTGTATGCCGCACTGACGGGGGCACCCCCCTCCGTCGTGCGGGCGACGATCATGGCATGGGTCATACTTGCGGGGACCCTGTTCGAACGAAGGGGGGATGTCTACAACTCCATAGGATTTGCCGCATTACTGATCCTTGCCTATGACCCCAAGCAGTTGTTCAATGTGGGATTTCAGCTCTCGTTTTCTGCGGTTCTTTCGATCGTTGCCCTCTATCCGATTCTCGAGAAAGGCATTCAGCGTATCCCCGAGCGGTTCGAGGAACTGAAAATAATCGATCCGGCACTGAAGCTTTTCGCAGTTTCCCTTGCTGCTCAGCTTGGGACCCTCCCGTTTACAGCGTACTATTTTGAACGGGTTTCGATTGTGGCGCTGGGGGCCAACCTGGTCGTCGTACCGATCGTCCTGGCCAACGTCTCGCTCGGGTTCATCACACTTCTTACTTCGCTGGTGTCACACTGGCTCGCATCCTGCTACAGCATTGTCAATGATGTACTGATGGACTTCTTGCATGGAATCGTCATCGCAGCAGCAAATGTTCCTTTTGCGTTTTTCGAAACGGCCGGAGTGGGAACAGCCTTTCCCGTGCTGTATTATCTAGGGCTGGGGAGCCTGATGAGCCTTCGGGGTCCAAAAATCGCAGTCGCATGGTGGATGACCCTGCTGGTGGTGGCGAACGTTTTCCTGTATACATCCATTTTCTCCAGTCCCGGGAATACCCTTACGGCGAGCGTCCTGGATGTGGGACAGGGAGACGCAGTTCTGATCGGTCTCCCCAACGGAAAAAAGGTCCTCGTGGACGCAGGCCCCCAATCGTTCAACGCCGATGCCGGGGAACGTGTCGTAGCACCGTTCTTGAGGAGACAGGGGATTACATCGCTGGATGCCGTTCTCATTTCACATCCTCACAGCGATCACCTTGGTGGAATTCAGTACTTGCTTGAGCATTTTCAAGTTGGTACACTGGTGGAGGCCGATTCGTCCGTCGCCTCACTCATGCATCGGGACGTAAGAACATCGGCTCTGAAGCGAGGCGTTGCGCTCTCCACCGTAGGTGTTGGTGCAATATTGGATCTCGATTCAACATGCCGCATGTATGTGCTCCACCCGAGCATGACGTCCGATCGTGAAAGGAACCTGAACAATCATTCCCTCATCCTCAGGATCGTCTATGGTCGTACTTCCTTGCTCTTGACCGGAGACGCGGAAGTGGAGGCTGAAGAGAAAGTCCTTGCCCGGTACGGTGTGTTCCTCGACAGCGATATTCTCAAGGCGGGGCATCATGGAAGTAGCACCAGCTCGAGCGAGGAGTTGATCGACGCGGTGACCCCCGCGTCGGTACTTGTTTCCGTCGGAAAGAATAACAAGTTTAAGCATCCCTCCCCTCGTGTGATGGAACGGTACCGGTTGAAGGGGGTCGAGGTCTTGCGAACGGACCTGGAAGGTGCTCTCGTGCTGGAGTCGAACGGAGAACGTTTCGAGCGAAAGCACTGGCGGCACTGACCGGCCTGAAAAACGCAGCGCACAAGGAGACATGCATGGCGTCGTCACTCGATCAGCACAAAAAACGATGGGAGAAGGAAAAAGCCGAACCTGCTCTCAGGAAACGCCCGGAGCGCATATCGCCGTTTCGGACGGATTCCGATATTGAGATTGACAAGCTCTATCTCCCCCGCGCCTTTTCGTATGAGCAGCAATTGGGATTTCCGGGGGAGTTTCCGTTCACGCGCGGCGTCCAACCCGCGATGTTTCGCAACCGGTTCTGGACCATGCGGCAATACGCGGGGTTCGGTACAGCGGAGGAATCCAACGAACGGTACCGGTATCTTATCGGGCAGGGGACAACGGGGCTGTCCGTTGCTTTCGATCTGCCCACGCAAATAGGGTACGATTCTGATCATCCGCTCGCTGAGGGGGAGGTGGGGAAGGTGGGGGTCGCGATCGATTCGCTTGCCGATATGGAGGCGCTTTTCGACGGTATCCCCCTGCACCAGGTCACGACCTCCATGACGATCAACGCCACGGCCGCGATCCTCCTGTGCATGTATGTTGCAGTGGCGCGGAAGCAGGGAGTCAACCTGGCTACACTCTCGGGCACTGTGCAGAACGACATCCTCAAGGAATACATCGCCCGCGGGACGTATATCTATCCCCCGGCCGCTTCCATGCGCCTGGTGACGGATATTTTCGAATGGTGCAGCGACCATCTCCCGAAGTGGAATACGATCTCCATCAGCGGGTATCATATCCGGGAAGCCGGGGCAACGGCGGCACAGGAGCTGGCGTTCACCCTCACCAACGGGATCGCCTATGTTCAGGCGGCCGTCGATCGCGGGCTGGATGTCGATCGGTTCGGGGGACAGCTCTCGTTCTTCTTCAATGCCCATAACAACTTCTTCGAAGAGATCGCGAAATTCCGCGCAGCTCGCCGCCTCTGGGCTGGGATTATGAAGGACCGCTTCGGGGCGAAGCAGGAGGATACCATGAAGCTCCGGTTTCATGCGCAGACCGGGGGAGCGACGCTGACAGCGCAGCAGATCGACAACAACGTCGTGCGCGTCACGCTTCAGGCCCTGGCTGCCGTTCTCGGGGGGTGTCAATCGTTGCATACGAATGCCCGCGACGAGGCCCTCGCGCTGCCAACCGAAGAAGCCGCACGTCTTGCGCTGAGAACACAACAGGTGATCGCCCATGAATCCGGCGTCACGGACACGGTCGATCCGCTGGGAGGATCCTACTATCTTGAATCACTGACCGATGAACTGGAAACGCGTGTCAGGGACTATATTGCGAAGGTCGACGCGTGCGGGGGAGCCGTTGCCGCGATCGAACAGCAATTCTACCAGTCGCATATTGCCGAAAGTGCTTACCGGTATCAAAAGGCGATCGAGAGCAAGGAAAAGATCATTATCGGAGTGAACGAGTTCCGTGAGGAGGAAACATTTCAGCCCGAGATTCTCAGGGTTGGGGAGGGGATACGACTCAAACAATTGAACCGGTTGAAAGACGTGAAATCCGGGCGGAGCAAGGAAGCCGTGGAGAGTGCCTTGGAGCAGCTTAAAGCGACCGCGCACCGGTCGCACAATGTGCTTCCGCATATCCTCATCGCCGTTGAGGCGTATGCGACGATCGGTGAAATTTCAGATGCACTGCGCTCCGTGTGGGGGGAATATGAAGGATAAGAGAAAACGGCCGCCTCCTGTTGCTCCCCCTCCCGATATCTCCATGCGCCTATCGCAGAACGAGCGGAAGTACCTTCATTCGTTTTCACAAAAGAAAATCCGTCAACTTGAAAAGAAATTCGTTCTGGAAGGGTGGCGGGCGCTCCGGGAGGCTCTCGAGTCCGGGAGCACGATTGAAATAGTTGTGGTACAGTCGCGCTATCTCCAGGATCCGGACTACCGGAAGATCCTGAACGAGATCCGGGCGCGCCGCATCCCGCTCAAAGAAGGATCGGAGCTCGAATTTCAAAAAATTGCAGATACGGTACACTCGCAGGGTGTGGTCGCACTTGTCCATCAGCAGGAATACCATCTCCACGGGCAAGCCTTCAAGCATGGGCCTCTTCTGGTCGCTCTCGATGCCGTTGCCGATCCGGGCAATCTGGGATCGGTGCTTCGTTCCGCGGCATGGTTTGGTGTCAACGGCGTGTTGTTAGGGAAGGGGAGTGTGGAACGGTACAATGAAAAAGTGGTTCGATCGACCGTCGGTTCCCTTTTCTACCTGCCGGTGGTGGAAGGGGTTGATCTGGCAGAGGCACTTCCCTTGTTGAAAAAGGAGGGCTTCATGATTGTGGCGACTTCGGGTGATGCCCCGAGCTCGTACGCGGACTTGCCGAGGCGTGCGAAGCTTGTCGTCGTGTTTGGATCCGAGGCCCATGGCGTTGCAAAAGAGATCCAGAAAGAGGCCGAAATGATCGTCAAGATTCCTCGGTACGGCAATGCGGAATCGCTGAACCTGGGAGTCGCTTGCGGTATCATGTTGGCGCATATCAGGGAAAACAAGATCGTTCCATGACCGAGCCTCATGTGGTTGCCGTTCTATCGTCCATGTTTTTGAAACTCTCAGAGAGAAGAATATGATTACCTCTGTTCCCGGATTCAAAGTCGGTCACTACACTGATCAAAAGGCGATGACCGGATGCACAGTTCTCCTCTGTCCGCCGAATACGAACGGGAGTTGTGAAGTGCGCGGGAACTCTCCCGGGAGTCGCGAACTCGCACTCCTCGCCCCCGAAAAATCGATGCAGGAAGTTCATGCCGTTTTGCTCACGGGGGGAAGCGCATTTGGTCTTGCCGCAGCGACCGGGGTGGTCCAATGGCTTGAGGAACGCGGGATCGGGTACCAGACCCCCTGGGTGAGGGTGCCGATCGTTCCTGCCGCGGTGGTGTTCGACCTGAATGTGGGAAGTAAAGAGATCCGTCCCGATGCCGCCGCCGGGTACGCAGCGTGTGTTGCTGCCTCCGACGGGCCTGTCGGGGAGGGAGGGGTTGGGGCGGGCACCGGAACGACGGTGGGAAAATGGAACGGGATGGAGCATTGGATGAAGGGGGGCGTCGGGTCCTCTTCCGTGAACCTGAACGGTCTCGTCGTCGGAGTGCTTGCCGTTGTCAATGCGGTCGGTGATGTGATCGATGAGAAGGGAAACGTCGTGGCAGGGGCCCGGTCCGCGGAGGGACGATTTTTCGGCGAGGTCGATGTTCACCGCCCCCTGGCACGCGGTAAAGTACT
The DNA here is from genome assembly GCA_002454845.1 of Ignavibacteria bacterium UBA6688. GTDB lineage: Bacteria > Bacteroidota > Ignavibacteria > UBA10030 > UBA10030 > UBA6688. The sequence continues at coordinate 2,087 of DKJQ01000058.1, read as the reverse complement.
GAAGCATTCCAACACGACCCTCGTGGTCCTTGCCACCAACGCCGATCTCACGAAGCTCCAATTGTTCCGCATCGCCCAGCGCATGCACGACGGCTTGGCGCGCGCAATCGTCCCGGCCCATACTTCGTACGACGGAGATGTTTCGTTCGCGCTTTCTTCCGGCGCAGTTCAGGCCGACCTCGATCTCGTTGGAGAGCTTGCCGCTCTGCAAACGGCATCCGCCATCCGCAGGGCCGTACGTGCAGCCGATCAAACCAGCCGGATTCCCGGATTGACCCCCTCACGGTAACACCCGGGAGAGTTGCTCTTCCCTCTTCTGGAGCATCTCTCCCCGAAATGATATCCCTCACCATCCGTGCGTGATCCCTTTCAAACGCATTTTTGAATTCCGGGCAAGATTATCGTATATTGGCGGCCGTGATGTGACACCAACGCCAAAGGAAACGTATCGATTGAGCAGACTTTTTCAGTGGCTTCGGAGCTTGAAACAATGGGTTGAGCAGTCGGCACAGAAGCCCGGCGCAACCTGGACTCTTTTTGGCATCGCTTTCATTGAATCTTCCTTCTTCCCGATTCCCCCGGATGTCTTGCTGATCGCATTGGCGATGCTGGTTCCTGCAAAAGCCTTCCGGTATGCGCTTATATGCTCCGTCGGTTCCGTCCTTGGAGGGATGCTGGGATATTTGATTGGGTACGAATTCTTCGAGCTGATCGGCCGAAGGATCATTGAGTTCTACGGCATTACGGCGCAGTACGAACATGTCCAGGAGTTATACCGGCAGAATGCCTTCTCGACAATTGCCATCGCCGGCTTCACGCCGATACCGTACAAAGTGTTCACGATTGCCGCGGGAGCATTCGAAGTTCCATTCGAGACCCTGGTCTACGCATCCGCGTTGAGCCGCCCGGCGCGTTTTTTTCTCGTGGCAGCACTATTCTACCGGTTCGGTCCAACGATTAAGCCCTGGATTGACAAATACTTTGAGATTCTCTCCATCGCGTTTGTCGTGCTCTTGGTGTTAGGATTCGTAGTTGTTCGTTACATTATTTAGCCACCACAATTCGTTCTGCCGGTTACGGCGGCCGGATGTTCGGCACAATCTTTCCGCGCGTATTGATCGGCCGCGGTTTTCTGGTATCGTGCCACGAGCTCGCGGCGAAATCCGATTCACCACGCCGGGGAACCACCTCACTGATTCAACCCGACCGGCTTTGCCTTTTCGATCGGTTACGAGAATATCCTATGAAGACCTCTCGTTCTCCCAACCGGGTCTCCCTTCCCCGGGCACTTTCCAAGCTGGGGTTTGCTTCACGCACCACAGCAAACAAACTGATCGCGGACGGTTCCGTCCTCGTGAATGGCCGCGTTGAACTCAATCCGCATCGCTGGGTCAACCTTCAAAGCGACCGGATCGCGGTGGCAGGTACCGAGCTGGTCAAGACGGAGCGGCGATACGTGATTTTGAATAAACCGCCCGGTGTCGTCACGACGGCCTCCGATGAACGGGGCCGCACGACTGTTGTTGACTTGCTGGGGGAGGAGGGGACCGGGATCGCCCCTGTCGGTCGGTTGGACAAGGAGACCTCCGGCTTGATCCTTCTGACCAATGATAACGAGCTTGCCAATTTTCTCACGAGTCCCGAGTCTGGCCTTCCCAAGACCTATGCGGTGGTCGTGGATAAGAAAGTAGACCGGGAAGACCTCTCCCGATTACGCCAGGGTATCTCCATTACGGTGAATGGTCAGGAGTACAGAACAAAACCCGCAGAAACACGATTGATGGACCGGCATGCGGTGGAGTTGACCATCACGGAAGGAAAAAACCGGCAGGTTCGTAAGATGTTTGAGGAGCTCGGCTATCAAATTGTGACACTGCATCGACTCTCAGTCGGACCTCTGCAGATAGGGACGTTGCGGGAGGGAGAATTCCGATCGCTCACGCCGGGGGAGATTGCCCAGCTCACTGCATGGAAGAGACCGAAGCGACCGGCCGTTTCTGCCGGCGAAACCTTTCACAGGAAGAAACCGAAGCGACCGTCTGATTCTGCCGGCGGAACCTCTCATAGGAAGAAACCGAAGCGACCGT
>DKJQ01000226.1 GCA_002454845.1 Ignavibacteria bacterium UBA6688 | reverse complement strand
GAGAATAACTGGCATGTGCTTGATTTTACTGAATGATCTCAGCGATTTAATGGGAAAGGAGAAATGTGTCCCAGCTTGACACAACGTTGCACCGATGAGGGAGTGATCTAACACACGAATTTGGGGGAATAAAACCAAGGTCACGGTTTGAGACAACTGGCATAAGTCTTGAGTAATACGTGAGAGACAATTGAATCCAACTCATATGGCAACGCACTTTGACCATCTGAGATATTGGACATCCTCCACCTAGGCTGGCCATACTCATAACTTGCCTATGCAGACCCTTGAATCGCACAAACAAGCGGAATTCTCGACGCTCGTCTCCACCGAGTTACGCACGCCACTCGCATCCATCCTCGGATATGCCGAGGTGGTGTTGACGGATCCGAAATTTTCCGCCGAGGGCAGAGAACGCTATGCGCAGATCATCCTTCAGGAAGGCTGGCGTCTTTCGCATATTTGCCCTTCTTGCCCCAAGAGGCTCCAACGGTCTGGAACGAACTCAGGCGCTGGTCCGGAAACTCAATGCGAAACGTGTCGGATCGATGTCCGCGTAAACCCGGACTCCTCCGTTGAGCTCGGCTTCCGTGGTAATACACTAAGCCAGGCGGTCCACGAAATCGCCTCTTCCGTCGAAGAACCACAGGTTACTCCTCATATCGTCGCCCAACAGTTACTCGCAGAGGGAAAAGAACGGACCATTAGTCCGGTACTTGAGCCGGGACGGTACCGGCTGCGCGCCCCACGCGTCCCCGGATCCCTCCCCCTCCTCGCCGATGAACGAGGGGCGGAGAACGTTTCGATCGCCCTCGGTGCTGCAGGCTGGCCCCAGGAAGAACTTCCGGTCTCGACACATCCAAAGTTGCAGCTGAAGAATGAACGATCGGAGGAAACCCTTTTTGTCCTGGAGCGCACGGCATGGGCCGACCAGGCGCTGACCGCTACTGAGGAAACTTCGATACAGATGTTCCGCGACCTGTTCTCACGGGAGGCCCTGCGCCCCAACGAACAGCTTTCCGTTGGAACGCTGACCGTCATGTTCACCGATCTGTGCAGGTCGACTGCCCTCTATCACGAGATCGGCGACGCTCCCGCATTCGGCATCGTCATGGACCACCTGGAGATTATTAAAGGAATCGTGGCAAAATATGACGGGGCGTTCGTGAAGGCCATGGGGGACGGGACACTCTCCATCTTCCGCAATCCGCTGAACGCGCTCCTCGCTGCCCAGGAGGCGCACGAGACCATTACGGTGCGGGGCTCGGACAACAGGCCGTTGAAGTTGAAGACGGGAATCCACACCGGACCTTGCATTGTCATCAACCAGAACGAACGACTCGATTATTTCGGATCCACGGTGAACATCGCCGCCCGCCTCGAGTCGCTTTCAGAGGGAAACGAGATGGTCATTTCGTCTCAAGTGTATGCCGACCCGGAAGTATCGGATTGGCTCCAGACCGCATCATGGAACCTCCACCACAGCGAAACGACGTTGAGGGGCTTCGGGGAGAAGGCCTTTCCGGTCTTAAGGCTCAGTCATCAGGCCGCCGAGGCCTGAGGCCCATCTTGTTTGCAGAGGAGAGTAGATCTTACGGAAGAAGGGAGTAACTGCTAAGTCACTCAACCACGGATCGAGTTCCCCCACCCGACTGCCGAACCTGCCCGCCTGAACGAACACTCGTTTGGGCGGGTGCAGGCGGGCTTTCCTCACCTCGCTGATCTCCTCCGCGTCAATCTGCGTCCATCTGCGTAATCCGCGTACATCCGTGTCCATCCGCGTAATCCGCGTTCATCCGCGTAATCTGCGTTCGGAGGAGCGAAAGAAACTCCCTCACCGCCGCTGCATCCACCTGTGGAGGATTCAAACCATAGAGGCGCGCTGCACCACCCGTGGACTTCGATGGCTTCGTAACGGGGGTGAGGATGTGAACATCCCGGATACCGGTCTCCTTGATAACCTTCTGCACATTGCCGGCAGAGATGCCTGAGCCGGCCATGATTGTCACACGCCCCTTCGAACGAGCGACAAGCTCCTTGATCCCGGACAATCCCTCCACAGCGATTGGCGCGCCCCCCGACGTCAGAATCCGGTTGACTCCCATGTCTGCAAGGACTTCAAGCGATTCGAACAGATCGCAGGAAACATCTATAGCGCGGTGGCACGTGACCTCCATGGGACGCGCCAGATCCAAGAGCACGCTCATCCGTCCACGGTCAATGGTGTCGTCCGGGCGAAGGATTCCGAACACGACGCCATCTGCTTTCAATCCTTTTGCCAAAAGGACATCCCGTTTCATCGTCTCAAACTCCGCTTCTGAGTAACAGAAATCTCCTCCCCTTGGGCGGACCATCACGTGCAGACCGATGGATATCCGCCGGCGGGTTTCTTCGATAGTCCCTGCGCTCGGGGTCGTCCCACCCGCGGCGAGATCTGCGCACAGTTCCACACGGAGCGCGCCCCCTTCCTGGGATGCAACCGCGGATCCGACCGAATCGATACATACTTCCAGGATCATGGGGGAAGAACTCATGGGCCGGCGTTTGTCATGTTCAGAGATGATATGATCGACCCGTCCCTTCGATCCACGAACAACAGAACCGGACGCTGTGCAGGGACCGTTACCGCGATCCGGGTTTGCGTCTCGAGATGCGTCAAATGCACCTGCGTATCGCCATCCCGTTCCGAGACCAACATATAGAGAACTGCTTTGTCATACACCGTGGGGACGATCAGGATAGAGGGATCGTCATGCTCAAGGCGGAACGCCGGAGCAATGCCGGCCTCGCGCACCGCAAGCTTGTAGAGCTCGACACTCGCTTCAATATTCTCGGCAACCTCAACCGGAAGGGGAGACCAAAGAAGTTTTCCTTTTCCCACCGGGATCACGTGCACCGCTTGTTGCGGATCCCCTTTGACGACTGCTTTTTCCATCCGTTGAATCTTCTCTCCACGGAAGCTGAGCCGGAATTCCCGTCCATCCATAGACAGGAACTGCTCCTGCGCCACCGGCTTCGATGAAACTTCCAGGCCGAATTGTTTTGTCCGTTCCCTGGGAAGCCAGAATGCGTCTGCGTCGATGATGCCGCTTATGACGACCACCGCTCCCGCCTCAGCAAAGCGCAGCAGGGCACTCCAGGCCTCATCGTCCAGCGTGCGGGGGGATGGGACGAGGACGACGCGGGGGACAATCTTAAGCGAGGTGAGTCGGTATTCCGAACGCGCAAGTATGGGTGTCCGGAGATGATAGTACATTGCCCTGACGCACCGGCGCGTTGCTTCGGTTGCGAAATTCCGCGTGGAAAACATCTGGGAGTGCGGGATAACCATCAAGACGTCTTCGGTTCGGCGACCTTGCATGTGCCCGGCATTGGCCGCAAACCACCGGGCGAAGCTTTTCACCGATCCCAGTTCCGGTTTCGCCGAGCCATCCGCCCGGTGCAGTCCAATGGCCGCTTCATTGTCGGAATCCATGTAAGGGTTCGTATTCCAGATCCATTCGATGAAGCCGGCGCCACCGACACCGAGGGAGATGGCGAGTTTTCGTTCGAGGAGGTTGCGCGCCTCCTCTTCCGTCCGCCATGGGGTTCCATCCATCTTCTCATAAAACATGATCCCCGTCTCTTCAACCAGGAGGGGTTTCCCTTCAACCCTGCTCATAATGTTGTCCCAGACCAGGTCGTCATTGAACCACCAGTTGTGGATCGAGTTGAAATCGACCGCATCGCCGAAGAATTGCGGGCTCGGACGCTCGTACGTCCCTCCCTCATCCTGCCCCACCGTGATCAACTGTCGCGCGTTGCCATTGCTTCTCACCGCCATGCTCATTTCTTTCACCCAGTTCTCGAACATCGCCTGTGCGAAGAGCCTGTACTCAATGGACTTGGTTGGCCTGCGCTCCCTGAAAATATGCGCATCGTTAAAATCCTCCGGCTGCGGAAGAGAAAGCGGCTCCCCTTCGATGGACCGATACCGTTCCCGCAGGTTTGCGTTCCGTTCACTTTCGGAGAGTCCGGGGAACCGGGCCAGGAGCCACCCGGTCCACGCAGCCTCCTCGAACCGATCGTAGTTCGGCCTCGTTTGCCACAGGCTCGACGGCGAACAGAACGAAGGCTCGTTGATGAAGTCCCACATAAGATCGTTCACCCCCGCATACCGGTGTGCAATCGTCGCGACGAATTCCTTTTGCGCGTTGACCGAACGGGGATCGAGATAGACGTTCTCCCCTCCCCATGCTTCAGGAAGGAATGCAAAAAAAGTGAAGATGACCGGAATGTCGTACTTCCTCGCTGTCAGGATAAATGCATCGAGCGACCGGAGGGCCGCTTCGTTGGGGGCCCCGGCGTCGAGCATCATGTTCTTCCATCCGGTCCAGATACCGGTCCGGACCATGTTGATGCCGGACTTTTTCATCGCCGCAAAGTCCTCATCCCAGCGATGCGGGTTCGGTTCGAGCAGGAATTTCCTGTGGACGTCGGAAATCATGTAGCTTGTCCCGGTGACGGGATAGACCTTGCCGCCGCGCCGGAAGTATGCGTCATCCACCGTCAGCGGTGCGCCTCCGTCCATCCGCTTCCGGTCATACACCCAGAAACCGGTTGTAGATTGGAGGACCCTTTCTTCACCGTCGAGCACCGACGCAATCGTCATCTGGCCCTGAACGCGATAGAACCCGGGGCGCAAGGGCGTCTGTCTTCCCGCACGCATTGTTTCTCCGCCAAGAGCGAGGGTCCCCTTCCCCTGAAGATTCAGCGAGAGCTTTTCAACCTTCCCGTCCCGTTCATCGGTCACTTCAAGGATACAGTCCCGTCTGAGAACTTCTTCAATCCCCCCCCGGGGCCTTCGGACGGTAACCGCAAACGAAGGAACCTCCCCCTCCTTATAGCATGCAAATGCTGGACGGACGAGAAACTCCGTCACTCCCTCAAGCGCAACATCCATCGACGCTGCGATTATTTCCCGTGTGATCCTGCCGTTGTAGTTCGCGAGAACCCACCGTCCCCCTGCCCCCTCTCCCAACAACCGGTCGATGCAAACGAGAGGCGCGGCAACGCTGCTTCCGTCGCCCGTAATAGCGTTCAGCAAAGGTTTGATCACCGCATCGCGCGGACCCGAGCTTCCGTCCTCCGAAGGAAAATCCTTGCCCGAGGTGAACCGGACGTATAATGCGTACAGCTCCGTCGCATCGAAACTCCCCGCTACGGCGCGGAGCGATTTGGAAGGGACTGCTGGTTCGTAGCGTGTGAGGTTGGAGGGAGAAACGGGGAAGGCCTGTGTGATACCAAGCGATTTGTGGTAGGCAGTCTGGCGGACTTCTTTTCTCCATCCGCTCCCTGACCGCACGACAGGGACTGAGAATGGCACGCCGCCTAGGTTGACCCAGCTTCCCCCGTTCATCAGGTACCGATGCATGGCCGGCCAGGCCTCTTTGGGGAATGCGGAACCGTAGGGCTGAAGCAAGAGGTCAAAGGAATCTAAAGAGAGCTGATCTGTCAGCTCCTGGACGTTCAGGAAAGTTGACTCGAATCCTCTCAACGCCCCCGCGATCACGGATCGTTCAAGGAGTGGAGTTTGTTCGGCGGGAAACGATTCTTCAAAGAAGACTGCAACTCTCGCATTGGCGGGCGGTCCCTGGAATGGATACGATGTGATCCAGGGGAGCGTCTCGAAGGCCCCCGCGACCGCGAGACCACCTGTTGTCTGAATAAACCGCCGACGGTCCATGTTCATCCTAGACTCAAATTATTCACCACGGATGGCACACCGATAAAGAAAAGATGTCAGCATTCAGCTTTCTGCCGTCTGTTATCTGCAATCTCCCCCCTCCCCGTTATACTTTCTACTTCCTACTTTTTACTTTTTACTTCTTACTTCCTACTCTTCTCAATCCGCTTCAACTCTTCCTTCAGTTCCTTGACGGTCTGTTCGGCGATCTTCTTCTCCCCCGAAAGCTTGATCAGCGGAAGAACGACCCCGCACAGGAGGATGGGGAACAGGATGTACGTCGGTTCCATCAAGATGCTCTGCTGGTCGAGAAGCCACCGGGTGAACCAGACCACTCCAATACTGAACAGAATCGAGCTGACGAACACAATCCAGCCGCGCGTGGCGAAACTCAGTCCCGCCATGATCGCTACGAAGAACAGGACGATGAGGAGGTTCCATTCATCCATCCGGGTTACAAAGTTGTTCGTTACGATGGCATTGAGGATTTGCAGATAAACCTGCCCGAACGACGGAAAGATGAAGAAGGATGTCCCCGACCAATCGAGGATGACAATCTTGTCCTTGTAGCCCCTCCACGCGGTCTCCAGGGAGATCCCCTCTTCATCCCTGCCGTACTCCCAAGCAGAGTATTGCAGTGAATCTGTCTCCGGGGAAATGGCGGCGGACACACCGCCGCCCCCACGAGGGAGCGGCACCCGCTTCACGTATGCGTAGCCATCGGAAGCGATGGGAATCGGATGGGAGCCGAAGCGAACCTGGTACGAACCCTGTTGAATTTCGAGATCGTCGGGATATCCGAAATGACGCTTGAGCAGTTGGAGCGAAGCGTCCGGGACCGGCCCGCCGCGGTCGAAATCCCGGTACTGGGTCGGGACAAACCGATACACGTTTCCGAACATCTCATATCGGACAGAGAGGACTCCCCAGAAGAGATCCATATGATGGAAGACGGGATGCCTGATCCACCAATTCTTTGGATTATCAAGGGCTCTTTGAGAAGACCGGCCGTACATCTCTGACTCCCTCAAGCTCTGGCCGATCACGGCGATCCCCCCCTTCCGGATTTTTTCGATCTGCTCCCTGACTTTCGGGGTCCATGGCATATCGACCGGCACTTGAACAAGAACAGCTTTGGCTCCTGCTTTCTTCAAATCGTCAACAATCCGTGCAGCATGTCTGACGTATTCCGCCGGCGGAAGAGGAGCCCAGAGGGAGAAGAGAACGAAGGGGTAACCCGGATCCTCGGTTTGTGGTTCCCGGTACATTGTCCTCGCATCGAGCGGGAAGTTGAGGGGGCTCAGCTCGAAGGAATAGAGCAAGCGCAACTGCATGACCGCCACGGAAGCGGCAAAGATCAGCATGCTCCAGAGCATGAAGCGGGGGGCGAGTGATGTTTTCATAAGAGATTTTTGGAATGTATGATGTAGAGAATATGTTAAGGCCGGGACTCCACTCCCCCCGCGTAAGCACAGTTAAGGCACCCCCCTCTCCTCAATGTGAGGAGAGGGGGGAAAAGAGCGCGGTGATCATCAACGAATCTCAATCGATGATTTGGTAGGACCTTATCTCAGTGAGCCACGGAGACACTTAGGACACAGAGGGAATATCAAACGAATGGATGGAATATTTGTTTCAAATAGATTTCTTCTTCTCTCAGTGCTCTCTGTGCCTCTGTGGCAAAAAAAAGGCCACAAGTTTCAACGAATCTCAACCGAAATCTCATCCGCAAACAACCAGGCCATGCTGCCAGCCCCCTTGTGCCAGGGGGGACAGGTTCCGATGTTCTTTCCCCGCACGCGTATGAATCGGGCGGGGGCATCATACGTCTGCGAAAATTCTTTGAGGGCAACGGCCATGTCTTGTGGCAGTGCCGTGTTCTTCACAACGGTCGTTTGATGAAATGTCCTGCCGTCGTCGGAAAGTGAAAACTCCACCTCCGTCGGAAAAAAGATCCATGAGTTGTTATCCTGCAGGCATCCCAGGGAAATTTTCCCAATCTGCTTCCTCTCCCCCAAATCAATAACCGCCTCGAGGTCGATCCCCTCATATCCCTGCCACGCGCCGAGACGGAAATCAGGTCCTCCACGCAACCGGTCGACCAGCGCATGATCTCCGCCGCCAGTGTACTGATAACTGTAACGAGAAAGAAGCGTGACGGTCCCAACCCGATTCGCCTTGAGGAATTCCGCGGTGACCATCCGGCTGGACCTGCCCTCTCTGGATGCGATGGCATTGATCGTGGTCGTGGAAGTCAATGTAAACGGGCCCTTATAGCGGGCCGATTGCATCGACGGGGTTGAACCATCGAGTGTATAATAAACGTCCGGTCCGGGAACGACGGTGGCGAGGCTTACCTGAAGCGAGTTTTCAAAAGTAGTACCTGGTGGTATGACAACGGGGACGCTGACGAACTCCGGGAATGGCCCCGAACGAGGAGCGTCGTTCCAGCCGCGGGCCCACATGGTATTCGGTGCAGGACCCATTTCAAACAACAACTCTCCACCCTGCATCAGATCATCATGGTTTAGGTAGTTTTTACCATGCGAGCTTCCATTAAGGGAGGCCGACTGGATAAACTTGTTGCCCCGGAAGTTCTTATCGGCACGGATGGAAAACTGTTTGCCGTTTTCGAGATGGATCGTCGCCTTGTCAAACAGCGGACTGCCAATGGAATAGTGCGGCATCCCGGGCGTCACAGGGTATATCCCTAGTGCACTCAGGACATACCAGGCCGACATCTGTCCGCAGTCGTCGTTCCCGCTGAGACCATCCGGGCGATCATGAAAGAGGGAATCGAGAATAAGCCGGACCGTCTCCTGGGTCTTCCACGGTTCGCCGGCATAATTATAGAGATAGGCGAAATTGTGGCTCGGCTCGTTCCCCTGCGCATACTGGCCGATGAGTCCGGTGATATCCGATTGCTGCCGTCCCGTTACATCCGATCCCCCTTTAAAAAGAGAGTCGAGTTTCTGTGCAAACGCCCGCTTCCCGCCCATCAGTCCCATCAAGCCGTCGATATCGTGCGGGACAAAAAATGTGTACTGCCAGGCATTCGCTTCGGTGAAATGGACAGTGACCGACCTTGGGTCGAACGGATCAATCCACCCCCCATTTTTCTTCGGACGCATGAATCCCGACGTCGGATCGAAAAGGTTCTTGTAAGACTGGGCCCGCTCCCCGAAGTATTCGGCATCTGCGGACTCTCCCAAGAGTCTTGCCATCTCCGCGATACACCAGTCGTCGTACGCATACTCAAGCGTCTTGGAAACAGACTCGGACTCCGCTTCGCCGGGGATGAAGCCATGCTTCCGGTAAGCCGGAAGTCCGAAGTGATCGAGCATGGCGCTGTTTTTCATCGCGGCGAAGGCCTTTTGAGTGTCGAACCCCCTGACCCCCTTCACGTACGCATCGAGGATTACCGGGATGGCGTGGTATCCGATCATGGTCCAAGTCTCGTTTGCGGCAAGTTCCCACACGGGTAGTACGCCGGACTCGTCGTACTTTGCAAGCATGGACTTGATGAAATCGAGCGTCCGCTTTTGGTCGATAAGGGTCAGAAGAGGATGCTCTGCACGGAAGGTATCCCAGAGCGAGAAGACAGTGTACATCTCGAATCCCACGGCCCGGCGGGTCTTCCCATCCATTCCACGGTACAAACCATCAACGTCGGAAAAGAGGTTGGGAGCGATCATCGCATGATAGAGGGCCGTGTAGAAGGTGGTCTGTTGCTCACGTGAACCTCCTTTGATGTCGATCTTGCCGAGCTCGGTATTCCACGCTCCTTCGGCCTGCATGCACACCGCATCGAAATCCCATCCCGGCGCCTCTGCCTCGAGATTCTTCCTCGCTCCCTCGATACTGACTCCGGAGAGCCCGACCTTTACAACGATCCGCTCGTTGGCGGAAGTGGCAAACCGGACAAATCCTTTTACGTTTGTTCCTTCCCCCCTCTTCTTTCCCTTTCTCACCGTATCATCGACCGCAACGCCGGCAGAAGTGAACGGTTTGGAAAATTGCGCGACGAAATAGACCACCTGGTCCTTCGCCCAACCATCGGACCGTCGGGATCCGGCGATTTCCCGGTCGCCGTTGATTTCAAGAACAGCATTGGTCACCCTGTCGGGTCCCAGTCCGTGCTTCAGATCGATGATGATATTGGCTTCCGCCGATTGCGGGAAGGTATACCGGTGCATGCCAACCCGACGGGTGGCAGTGAGTTCGACACCGATACTATAATCGTCGAGGAAAACGGAGTAAAATCCGGGGGAGGCTTTTTCCGATTCATGCTTGAATCCCGAACGATAGCCGGTTTGAGTGTTGGAGGCGGTACCCGGGGTCAGCAATAACCTGCCGGTCGTCGGCATGAGGAGGATGTCCCCATAATCGGCGATGCCGGTGCCGCTCAGGTGAGTGTGGCTGAAGCCGAGGATGGAGCGATCGGAATAATGATACCCGCCGCACGCGTCCCATCCTTCGACGCGCGTATCCGGACTCAACTGGACCATTCCGAACGGCAGCGTGGCACCGGGAAAGGTATGCCCGTGGGCATCGGTTCCGATAAAGGGATTGACGGAATGAGAGGGCTTGCGCCCCCCCTCCATGCTCCGGAGGCAAAGTGGTACAGACAGAATCAGGAGGAATAAGGACAATCGTCGTTGCATAGGTTTGAGGCAAATGGCAACAAGGATAGAGGTTTCCTTCCACCTCGCTTAATCTCAGATGAAGGAAACCTTTAACTCAGCCCGAAGGTAAGAGAGTTTGAAATGAATGGCAAGG
>DKJQ01000047.1 GCA_002454845.1 Ignavibacteria bacterium UBA6688 | reverse complement strand
GAGGTATATCGGTTGGTCTCCTTATAAATTTTAACGTCCCTGTTCTAAAGCAGGGACTGAAGAGGCTTGTTAATAATTTCGAACAACCCTCCGTGTCCTCTGTGTCTCTGCGGTGAAATTTTTGCCGGAGTCCGGATCCAAAGTTCCGAAGGCGGCGAGCAATCGTCGCCTTCTATTTTTTCATGAGCTCCAACACGGCAGAGGTCATGGCCTTCACCCCTGTCCGGATCGTCGGTTCCGGCAGAGGGGTAAACTGGCTGGAATGGAGCGAGGGGAGGGGGGTTCCCGCGGCTGCGCTCTCCTCGACCTTTTTCGGATCGACAGCCCCCAGCCAGAAGATACATGCCGGCACTTTTCCATCCAATCCAAACCTGCCAAAATCTTCTCCCCCCATTACGGGATCGACCGTAACAACATTATCTTTCCCCAGCGCCGCTTCAAAGGTCGTTCTGAGTCTGCTTGTGAGCAACGGGTCGTTGTAGGTTGACGGCGTGAACTCGTTCTCATCGATCCGTACGATGGGGAACCGGTCCCCGGGTACCCCCGCCGAATGGGCAATCCCTTCCGCAATGCGCTTGATCGCGGCAAGGATGGTTCTTCGTACAGGTTCCTTATATGCGCGCACCGTTAATTGGAGATGGACCTCATCGGGAATGATGTTGTGCTTTGTCCCGCCATGGATGGCGCCGACGGTTACTACCGCCGGTTCGAGCGGTGACACTTCACGGCTGACGATGGTCTGAAGGGCGAGAACGATCTCCGAGGCGATGACCACAGGGTCCTTGGTGGTGTGAGGATACGCTCCGTGTCCGCCGACTCCCCGGACCGTCATGTCCACGGAGTTCACACTTGCCAGGGCAAAGCCTTCAGTCACTCCCACTTTTCCCGCTTCCAGCGTTGCGTTATCATGCAACGCGACGGCAAAATCCGGTTTCGGAAACCGGGTGTAAAGACCGTCGTTGAGCATGGCTTTTGCGCCGGCTCCCCGTTCCTCCGCCGGCTGGCCGATCATCACGAGCGTTCCCTGCCATCGGTCCTTCAGTTGAACCAGCATCCTGGCCGTCCCGAGAAGGGAGGTCATGTGAATGTCATGTCCGCAGGCATGCATCGCCCCGACTTCTTCCCCCGTTTCGTTTTTGGTGCGAACTGTGCTGGCATAGGGGAGCCCCGTCTTCTCATCCATGGGTAAGCCATCGAGATCGGTGCGCACCATAACGGTCGGGCCCGTCCCGTTCTTCAGCACGGCAACGACGCCGTAGCACGTCCGGTTGGGGACGCCGTAGTTGCCGACTCGTTCGGTTACGGCAAATCCCAGCGACCGTAATTCCTTTGCCATGAACGATGCAGTCTTCTCCTCGTAATAGGAAATTTCAGGATTCGCATGGAGTGTGCGATAGGTTTCGAGGAGTGAGGGAAGAGCGTTCTCAATCGAGCGGTCGAGTTCCTGACCGGAAGCGACCTGAATGGAGCAGAGAAACAGCGTCAGGGTGAGAAAACGGACTTGAGTCATCATCCCTCCAAGAGTGGTGACCACTGAATAGAAAAAGGAATTGACCAGCCTACTGAAGAAAAAACTCTCATGTTTCACCACCGATGGCACACGGAAGACCACAGATATCTCTTTTTCGGTGTTAATCGGTGTGCCATCCGTGGTTCGATAGCTGAGTGGGAAACACTATTTTTTCAAACGAATGCGGAATGTGGTGCCCGCGCCCGGTTTGCTTTCCCTGAGCGTGAGCTTGCCGTTGTGGTAGGATTCGATGATGCGTTGAGAAAGGCTCAGTCCCAGTCCCCAACCCCGTTTCTTCGTCGAGAAACCGGGACGGAAAATCTCTTTCTTGGTTCCGGGATCAATCCCTTTGCCGTTGTCTGCAACATCGACATAGATGTAATGAGGCCGATCACCGATGGAGAGTGTGACCGTTCCGACACCCGTTTCGATCGCGTCGAGTGCATTCTTGATCAGGTTTTCGATCACCCATTCGAACAACTCTCGATTGATACCCGCGAAGACGATGTCCGACGGTTCCAGGACGATTTGTATTCGCTTGCCCGTTTGGGGGATGCGGCGTTGGAAATAGTGGAGGACCTTCTCCACAACCTCGTTCAGATTCTCATCCTTCAGGTCGGGTTTGGATCCGATCTTCGAAAACCGGTCGGCAATTTTCTGAAGTCGCTGCAGGTCGTTATCCATGTCGTGAAGCGTTTCCGTGATCGCAGCGTTGCCGTCGCCTGACTGGTGTTTCAGAAGTTCCACCCATCCCATCATGCTGGAGATCGGTGTTCCGAGCTGATGCGCCGTCTCGCGCGCCATGCCGACCCAAATGTTGCTTTGTTCATTCCTTTTGATATAGCTGAAGCTGATATAACCGATCAGGATGAAGAGGGCCACGACCCCGAACTCGATGTACGGCAGGATCCGAAGCCGTTTGATCAGGTTCGATTCACCGTAATGGACATGGTTCAGGATAATGCCGTTGCCGAAGGTGACGAGGATCGGCGGGTTGGTCGCATCCATCTCGACAATGAGTTTTTTGAGATGGAGCCGTTGTTGCTCGGGCGAGAGGGTGGTATCGATGCTGACGTTTCGGGTGGTCGCTGTATAGGGTGGCAGCGGCTCCTTGTTTGCGTCGGTCGAAATAATGGGGAAATCGATCTTCTGGATGATATTGTCGAGCACGAAACTGTAATCACCGTCCTGGCTCCTGCCGCTGCCGAGGTACTCCAGGGATTTTGCATACAGGCCGGCAATATCCCGCTCCTTTGATTGCAGGTCCTGGACAAGCTGGTGGGTATACCAGAGCGTTCCGGCGACGATGAGGAAGGCGAGGACAAGGAGGATGACCTTGATTTCGCTGGATTGCGGGGGCGTGTTTTTGGGAATGGGGGCCATAGGGAAACAGAGTCATCTTCTCCCTGAACCGCTCCGGGAGAGGAAGGGACGAAGCGCTACCGTAACGTTAACGTTTGATCGCGTCGCGCCCCAACCGACACCATCCAGATCTTTGTTCGGAGGAGAGTCCCGATCGCTTCGATATAGGTCCTGGCTCGTGCCGGGAGTTTGCTGTACGTGCGGACATCGGATGTCGGCGTTTTCCACCCCTTGAACATGCGGTACTGCGGTTCAATGGCTTCGAGCGTTTGTACGTCCGTGGGAAAACCCGTGACTTTCTTCCCCTTCGACATGTACCCGGTGCAGACCTTGATTTCATCGAAGTCATCGAGCACATCGAGTTTGGTGATGGCGATCCGTTCGATGCCGTTGATGCGGACCGAGTAGGCAAGGCTTGTCAGGTCGAGCCAGCCGCAGCGTCGGGGGCGGCCGGTCGTGGCGCCGAATTCCCCGCCCGTCGTTCGCAGGCGTTCGCCCACCTCGTTGAGTTGCTCCGTCGGGAACGGACCGTTTCCGACGCGGGTGGAGTACGCTTTGACCACGCCGGTGATGGAGGTGATCGAAGTTGGGGGAATGCCCAGCCCCGTGCAGGCGCCGCCGCTCGTCGGGCTCGATGAGGTCACGAATGGATAGGTCCCGTGGTCGACGTCCAGGAAAGCTCCCTGGGCTCCTTCGGCCAGGACCTTCTTTTTCTTCTGAAGGGCTTTGTGCAGATAGGCCGAGGTATCCGTAATGTACTGATCAATCTCCTTGTCGAATTCCTGGTACTCGTTGATGATCGCGTCGACGTCGAGGGTATGGGAGTGGTAAATATTCTTGAGCAGTTCGTTCTTCTCTTCGATGTTCTGTTTGAGCTTTTTGCAGAGGACGTCCCTGTTCAGCAGATCGACGACCCGTATCCCGGTTCGCGTGTACTTGTCGATGTAGGCAGGGCCGATGCCGCGCCCTGTGGTGCCGATCTTGTTTTGCCCCTGTTCCCGGATCGAATCGAGCAATTTGTGATACGGCATGATGAGGTGGGCATTGTGACTGATCAGGAGCCGCCCTTGAAGCTTGATGCCGGCCGCCTCAAGTTTTGCAATCTCGGACATCAAGGCAACCGGGTCGATGACGACGCCGTTGCCGATGACGCACGTAACATGCTTGTGGAAGATCCCCGAGGGGATGAGGTGGAGGACGTATTCCTGCGTCGTCATCCCGTTCCGACCCTTGGTCGGGATGACCACCGTGTGGCCGGCGTTGGCGCCCCCCTGGTATCGCGCGACAATGTCGACGTGTTCGCTCAGATGGTCGACGATCTTTCCCTTCCCTTCATCGCCCCACTGCGCGCCGACAATGATGTGGACAGGCATAGATTTCGGGTGCCGAATGTGAAGAGTGAAAGTGGGTTTGGTCGGAAAGGAGCGGAGGAGAGCTTCTTTCCGAAAAAGTGTAGGGAAAAAATGAACGAAATACAAGAAGAGCCTCTCTTTGCCTTTCACTCGTTTAAGGGTTATATTTTGCCCGACATGCTCCACCCACTTCTTGAAGGGGACCACGTTTGGACAAATTTGTGATTCGCGGCGGCAGGGGACTTCGCGGCGCCGTTCAGATCAGCGGGGCGAAAAACGCCTCGCTCGCGCTTATGCCCGCCACACTGCTGGCCCCGGGCTCCTATACCCTCTCGAATACGCCGAATCTCCGCGATATCCAGACGATGTCACGCCTCCTCGAATCGATGGGCCTTGGCTTCGGGCACGCCGATTCCACCCTGAAGATCGACGCATCGCATGTCACGAAGTTCGAAGCTCCTTACGAACATGTGAAAAAAATGCGCGCATCGATTTATGTGCTGGGGCCGCTGGTTGCCAGGTACGGTCACGCACTCGTTTCGCTTCCCGGCGGATGCGCCTGGGGGCCGCGCCCGGTGAATCTGCATATTGAAGGTCTCCGGAAACTGGGCGCGGAGATCGATGTGGAGGGGGGCTATATCCGGGCGAAAGCCGGGAGACTGAAAGGGGCGAGGATCGTATTCGACGTTTCGAGCGTTGGAGCGACTGGGAATGTGATGATGGCAGCCGTCCTCGCCAAAGGAACGACGGTCATCGATAACGCCGCCATGGAACCGGAGATGACGGCACTGGCTCAGTTCCTTGTCAAGATGGGGGCAAAGATCGATGGGGTCGGCGGAAACCCCCTTGTCATCGAGGGGGTTGATGCATTGCACCCTGCCGATATGACGACGATCCCGGACAGGATCGAAGCAGGGACGTTTCTTGTCGCTGCCGCGCTCGCAGGGGAACGGGGAGCGACCGTCCGTGTGGAACGGTGCAATCCGGATCATCTGAGCGCGGTTACCACGAAACTGGAAGACATCGGCGCACAGATGACGTACGGCGCTGACTT
Source organism: Ignavibacteria bacterium UBA6688 (assembly GCA_002454845.1). Classification (GTDB taxonomy): domain Bacteria; phylum Bacteroidota; class Ignavibacteria; order UBA10030; family UBA10030; genus UBA6688. The sequence continues at coordinate 5,339 of DKJQ01000047.1, read as the reverse complement.
TATCGAAATCCAACCGCCACCGGCGATCCGGGCGGTCAATGTGACGACCTCTATCTATTCGGGGTTCCCGACCGATATGCAGGCGCAATGGATGGCGTTGATGGCCCTTGCGCAAGGAACGAGCATCGTGACCGATACGATCTACTTCGACCGGTTCATGCACGTGCCAGAGTTGATCCGGCTCGGGGCCAACATCACCGTCAAAGAAAACATTGCCACAGTGATCGGAGTGAAAAAGCTGACCGGGGCGAAAGTCATGTCCACTGACCTGCGGGCAAGTGCCTCGCTGATTCTTGCCGGGTTGGCTGCAGAAGGAACCACGGAGGTGCTGCGCGTCTATCATCTCGACCGCGGCTATGAAAGTATCGAAAAGAAACTCCAGGGTCTTGGAGCCGATATCCGGCGCGTGGCGGGGGAGGAGTTTTAAAAAAGGTTGAAGGTTGAAAGTTGAAAGTTGTTGATTCATCAAGCCTGTTTCCGGATTTCATCTCTCCATGAATAGACGAATTTTCTCCGATCGGGCCTTTCTGACCTCCGTTGCCCTCGTCGTTCTTGTTTCGCTTCTCTGCACCCAGATCCCGCTTTTCAACTACCTTGGATTTGAATTCTCCGCTCTCATAAGCCTCCTCGCGAGTCTTCTTGCGGGCCTGCTGACGATTTCGTCCTGGCGGAACAGTGACGGGCCGGACCGGCCATCTGTTCGGCGCTTCTCTATTGGTATGCTCCCGCGTTTGTTGCCGCTCCTGCTCATCCCGCTTGTGATCATCAGCGCAAATGCGTTCGTTGTGAAGAACTGTTCATTTCAACACGGCCTGATGTTGTTCGCTCTGATTCCCCTCCCTGCCGTGGTGTTCGCCCATGCACTCGCCCTTCTTCTTTGCGTCTGGCTGAGGGGGTGGTGGCGGACGTGGTTCGTGGTTTCCTGGATTGGCATTCTGCTTCATATTGTCATCGTGACCATGAGCGGACCGCAAATCTTCGCCTTCAATCCCATTCCCGGGTTTTTCCCGGGTCTCACCTATGATGAAACGCTGAACGTTCTGGACCGGTTGCTTCTGTACAGGGCGGGTACACTCGGGGCCTCTCTCGTGCTGTTGCTTCTTGCCGTCGTGGCCGGACGTCGGGCCGCGGCATCTCCATCAAATCACGGTTCTCCCGTGAAGGCATCGTCGTGGGAGCTTCCCGTTGCCGGCGCCCTTTCCGTTTGTCTCGTCATGATGTGGTTCTTCAGCGATCGGCTGGCGCTCTCGTCATCGGACGATCACATCCGGGACGAGCTGGGAGCCGTCGTCGAGACCGACCATTTTGTGATCGTGTTTCCCGACACGATGGTGAAAGGCCGGGAGAGGGAGCATCTGATCCAACTCCATGAATTCTATTATCAGGAAATCGCGCAATTCCTCAGGGTCAATGTCTCCAGGAAGATCACCTCCTATCTGTACGCTTCGCCGGAACAGAAAGGAAGGCTCATGGGTGCCGGGAGGACGAACCTTGCGAAGCCCTGGCTGTCGGAGGTCCATCTGAACCTCGCCGATGCGCGGGAGGTCCTGAAGCATGAGCTGGTCCATGTGATGGCAGCGGAGTTCGGGTTCCCGTTCCTCCGTGTAGGGGTGAATTCCGGATTGATCGAAGGATTGGCGGTCGCGGCCGAGCAGGTGGAGTACCACGAGCATGTGCACCGGCTTGCCGCGATGGCGTTCGCAATAGGCATCGACCCGGATATGGAGAGCTTGTTCTCGTTAACGGGTTTCATGCAGGTGCACCCGGGCATCAGCTACGTGATGGCCGGCTCGTTTTCAAGATTCCTCATCGACCGGTTCGGCGTCCAGCGCTACAAGATCGTGTATCAGTTCGGCAGTTTCGAGACGGCCTACAACAGGCAATTGACGGCGTTGCTGGAGCAATGGAGGCGTTTCCTGGGGCGCTATGAGCTGAACGATGCCGATCGGGACAAGGCCCGATATGTGTTTCAACGTCCCTCCATCTTCGCAAAGGAATGTGCCCGGGTGATCGCGAACCTCAACGCGGAGACCCGTACCCTTCTTGGAAGAAAAGAGTACGCCTCTGCCCTGGCATCGTCGACGAGGTCGTTGGAACTGAGCACCAACATCGAAGCGACGAACCAGAAGGCGCTGTCCCTGTTCCGGCTTGGCCTCTTCCATGAAACGATCGCCTTCATGGAGGAGCGACTCCGGGATTCGGCGGTGGCTCACACGTTGCTTCCCCTGAAGCTCTTGCTGGGGGACGCGTACTGGGCGCTGGATTCGATCCCGCGCGCGAAGAAGTTGTACCAGGAGATCGCCCTTGCGCGCCTCAGCATGGGGTACGATGAGGCGAGTGCTTTGCGGCAGGAGATCTTGTTCGGGAAATTTGCATCTACAGAGATTCGGACACTCTTTCATCGGGAATTGGATGACAGTGCGAAGGCGGAATTGCTGAACCGGCTGGTGTCGGCGTATCCGAACGAGGCGCTCCCGGGATTCCTGCTCGCGAGGGAGATCGCCTCTAGGGAGCCGGAGGATGCCGTTGAACTTCTGGAACGGATACCCCGCATGAAGTTCGACCCGCTCGAGTATCACCGCCAGCGAAGGATTGCCAACCTCTATTTCTCTCTCGGAAAGTACCAGCGCGCGAAAATCTATTATTGGCAGGCGCTCAACGTCATGTCGGGAGAGGCGCAGGGGAGCGAGATAGAAGAACGGTTGAAATTGTGTGACTGGATGGAGGAGAAACTCGGGTCTCAAAATTGAGAACTCCCTTTCTCCAGTCGCTGAACATCTATCCCGCGAATCTACACGAATCTTCACGGAGAAAAATTTGAGCTTCCATTGATTTTTCTTTTTGTAACCCCAAAGATTAGCGGAGATTAGTGAAGATTCCCAGCCCGACTACTGACGTAGTCAGGCTGGCGGGGTGGGTTGTTTTTCATCGAAGCGGACCAGTTCTCTGCGTTGCATTTCCCGCAATTTTTGGCTTAATTGGTTCGCATTGTTCAATCCATCGCAGTTTCCAAGCCTCTCTTTGACAATTCCCGGAGTCACTCATGTCCGCTACCACGATTACCGATGTTTGGGCCCGCGAAATCCTCGACTCGCGCGGCAATCCTACGATTGAAGTCGATGTCACCCTTCAGGATGGAACGCTTGGCCGGGCGGCCATCCCCAGCGGCGCCTCGACGGGAGAAAACGAAGCCGTTGAGTTGCGTGACGGCGATAAGGCCCGCTATAACGGCAAAGGCGTCCTGAAGGCAGTTGAGAATGTCAACGCGACACTGGCCGATGAAGTCGTTGGCTTTGAGGCCACGGACCAGGTCGGCATCGATAAAATGATGCTGCAATTGGATGGAACGCCGACCAAAAGCAAGCTCGGCGCAAATGCTATCCTGGGTGTTTCCCTTGCTGTCGCGAAGGCGGCGGCGGGCTCGTTGAAGATGCCCCTGTACCGTTATATCGGGGGGACGAATGCCCGCATCCTTCCCGTTCCGATGATGAACATTCTGAACGGTGGAAAGCATGCGGATAACAATGTGGATCCGCAGGAATTCATGGTCATGCCCATCGACGCCCCCTCCTTCGCCGAAGGATTGCGGATGGGAGCGGAGGTCTTTCATGCGTTAAAATCCGTCCTCCATAAAAAAGGCTACAACACGGCGGTGGGGGACGAAGGCGGATTCGCGCCGAGCCTGAAGTCGAACGTCGAAGCCATCGAAGTGATCCTCGAGGCAATCCAGAAGGCAGGCTACAAAGCCGGGGAACAGGTCTACATTGCCATCGATCCGGCTGCCAGTGAATTCTATGACGCGGAGAAGAAGAAATACGTGTTTGCCAAGTCAGACAAGTCGGAACGGACGCCGGAACAGATGGCCAAATTCTGGGAGGACTGGGTGCGGCAGTATCCCATCGCCTCACTGGAAGATGGCATGGCCGAGAACGATTGGGAAGGGTGGAAAATTCTGACCGATACTCTTGGGGAAAAAGTTCAGTTGGTAGGAGATGACATCTTCGTCACAAACGTGGAGTACCTGACGAAGGGGATCGACCAGGGAGTCGCAAATTCCATCCTCATCAAGGTCAACCAGATTGGGACATTGACCGAGACGCTCGACTGCATCGAGATGGCAAAACGCGCAGGATACACGACGGTCATGAGTCACCGGTCCGGCGAGACGGAGGACACGACGATCGCTGATATCGCGGTGGGAACGAATGCCGCGCAGATCAAGACGGGCTCGGCAAGCCGGACGGACCGTATTGCAAAGTACAACCAACTGCTCCGAATCGAAGAGGAATTGGATACAAACGGGTACTATGCAGGATTCGGGGCGCTGAATGTAAGCCTGGATTGAACAGGGTTGGACCGTTGCAGGGGAGCGGTGGGGCGGGGGAGATGGGGGGAAGCTCATCCCTTGTTCAGAGTTTGCGGATGAAGAAAAAGAATAAAGACAAGCCAAGAACCATGAGCACAATCAAATTCGGTACCGACGGCTGGCGCGGGGTGATCGCCGCCGACTTTACGTTTGAGAACGTGGCGAGGGTCGCTCTTGCGACCGCGAATTACTTCAAGCGTCACAAAAAGATCAGGAACGGCGTCGTGATCGGGTACGACTCCCGCTTCCTTTCCCGTGAGTTCGCGGAAACGACGGCCGAGGTGCTCGCGAACAAGGGGATCAAGGTGATACTGTCCGACGCCATCTCTTCGACCCCCATGGTCTCCCTCCTCACCAGGAAACTGAACGCGGCGGGAGGTGTGGTCATTACGGCGAGTCATAACCCGTCAAAGTACAACGGGTTCAAGATCAAGGGAGATTTCGGAGGGCCGGCTCACCCGGAGATGATCGCGAAGGTTGAGAAGGAACTTAAAAAAGTAATCAAGTCAAAAGTAAAAAGTACGAAGTCCTTCCAGGAGTTGGTGAAAAAAGGGACGATCCGGCTCACGGATTTCACCTCGATCTACGTCGAGGATCTCAAGGGAAAAATCAATCTCGACCTCATCCGTTCCTCCGGCATGAAGATCGCCTACGACGCGATGTTCGGGGCTGGACAGGGGGTGATGAGCCAGCTTGTCGAAACCCGGGCCGAACTGCGCAACTCCTTCAACCCGTCCTTCGGCGGTGCGCACCCGGAGCCTTTGCCGCAGAACATGAAAGACCTCGCATCGACCGTCGTCATGCGGGGATGCGATATCGGGATCTCCACCGACGGTGACGCGGACAGGGTGGGGGCACTGGATGAAGACGGGAACTTCGTCGACTCACACAGGATCTTCGCACTCTTGCTCAAGTATCTGGTGGAACAGAAGAAGATGACCGGCGAGGTGGCCAAATCCATTTCCGTCAGTCA
>DKJQ01000167.1 GCA_002454845.1 Ignavibacteria bacterium UBA6688 | reverse complement strand
CCTTGAATCAGAGTTCCCCTTTGGTCCGCCTGCTATCCCGACCCTGGTTTCCCCCATCGACGGCGCTACAAACGTCGCTACCACTCCGATGCTGATGTGGACCCACGCGGATCACATCGGGACCTATCAACTCCAGATTTCATCAGGAAGCTCATTCTCTTCACCCCTTGTTGATCAGATGAACATTGCCGCCACTTCATTCACTACCAACGGGCTTTCCGGGAGCTCTCTCTATTACTGGCGTGTCCGCGCAATCTCGGCGATCGGAATGAGCGATTGGTCACCCGTATTTTCCTTCACGACCGAGCCCATTTTCCCAACCCTCTGGGAACGATCATTTAAGAATGGAACTCTCCCGGATTGGATCCCATCCAATTGGACAGTGAACAGAGGGGTTGCAGTCGGAATCATCGGAGGAAAGCGGCGCGCGTTTGCAGTTCAGAGCCAACTGAATGCACTCAGCGTTCGTATCCTCGACCTGATCACAGGCGCCGATCTTGGGACATTACCATTGGATGGCGTATCGGGCGGAGTTACCGTTCTCTCGAGCCAGGTTGATCTTGCGGTGAGCGATGTTGAAGTATCGTCTGATGGGTTAATCTTTGTTTCAAATGTGACAACTTCAGCAACCGGCCCAAATGAGCCTTTCAAAATATACAAATGGACCGCTGAGGATCAATCACCCGAGTTGGTCATCTCTTACAACGAGAAACCGTATCGCCTAGGTGACCGGATTACTGTCGTCGGATCTGCCGCTGACAACTCTTTAACGCTGTACACAGCAGCTACTAACACCAACAAAGTGCTCCGCTTTACGACCACCGACGGTGCCGAAAGTTTTGCCGTTGAAGAGATCACCCTCAGCGATCAGATTGTGAATTTTTCCCCCTCGGTCGCGCCTCTCACAACGGGCAGGTCTTCGTTTTATGTGAACTCAAACGGCGCCCAAGGTACCGTGAGACTCTACGATCCAACCGGGATCCACCTGGGGAGTGTGGATGTGAATCTTGTGGGCGGAACAGGAAATAATGCCATCAAATATTTTGAATTTGGAGGGTCAAAGTATCTTGTGACGTACCAATATTCCGTCGACAAGGAAAACGGGCTGGTCCTGGATGTCACTGCGGGCCCCGGCTTGGCGCAACGGGTCGGGGTTACGGATCCGTTGTTTGCTGGACTGGCCGTTTCCGGCGCCGGCGATGTGGCGGTCCACATTCTATCTCCTCATGCAGTCGACTTCTACGTAATCGCCGCCCGCAATGGAATTGGAGCATACAGAATGGGAGATGCAACTCCTCCTATTGTTACCCTCCTTGATTCGAGAACGTTGTGGCCCGCAAATCGCATCTTAGAAACAATCACTCTTGAGGATATCGTTTTGTCAATTCAGGACGATCAGGCTGGGTCGATACCGGTCGCTCAAGCAAGAATCGTTGCAGTAAGTTCGGATGAGCCGACAAAGAACAGCTCAAACCCTAACACCGAGCAAGATATTATCATCAGCAACGATTGCCGATCTGTTCAATTGAGAGTCGATAGGGATGGGCGGGGTAATGGCCGTGTCTACACGGTTCATCTTGAAGTGAGCGATCCTAGTGGGAACAGCCAGACAGCGCAGTATGAAATCATTGTCCCGCGTGACCAGGGGAAGGGTCATGAAGTTGTCGATGATGGTCCGGCATATGTGGTCGAAAGCATCTGTGCACCACAAAGTGCACCTTCGTTCGCTCAAACGTCTTCCGCCAAAAAGGAATTGCCAAGGAAGGCGAATGCCTCAACCCCTGAAATACGCCTCGAGAGCTATCCCAACCCATTCAATCCGTCAACAAGAATTCAGTTTGAACTTCCGGCCGGAGATCGGGTGACACTTTCCGTTTATAACATGCTCGGGCAACAGGTCATGCGCCTTTTAGATGAATTTCTTCCCCCGGGGAGGTATGCACGGAATTTTGATGCTTCCAGGTTAAGCGCAGGGACATATTACGGTGTTTTAAGAACGAGTGAACGCACCATTGTCCACAAAATGTTGCTGGTCAAGTAACTTTCATCCGCATCGACTCTGACAAACACCCAGGGGCTCAAGAAATTGAGCCCTTGTGCTTTTAAGTGGGGGGTCGCAATTTTGTCCACGGTCGAATCAGTCCAATGCGTCTTAGATTATTTCCACGCTTAATCATTTCTCTTTTCACCCCTGCTCCTCTGCCCCTCTGCTCACCGATCTTTTCAAATCAGCGCAGTTGTGATCCATCCCGAATTGTGCTACATTCTTCCTGTCAAATCGTATGAAACTCTTCGAAAACAAAGCAGAATACCAGGCCTTCAAGCGGAAGTACGAGATGATGGGGCAACTGGAGGAGGAACGCTTGAGGAAGGTAGCTGAAGATCCGAAGGCGCTTCAGGGTTTTCTGGCATTTATGGATGATGTCCGCGCATGGAACTTCGAACCGGAGGCAACAGCCAAGCAGTTGGACGATGAACTTTCGACTGATATAGAGCGCCAGAAACTCCTAGTACGTTATCCTCTGAACGACGATGACGAAGACTGAGGAAACCATCAACCACCTCGAAGCATTTCTGAGTGGCCATCAACTCCCCTACTCGATTATTGGGGGAATCGCGATGATTGCCCACGGCTACCAGAGATTCACGCAAGATCTAGAGCTGATCTTGAGTTCTTGGTGACACTGAAGAAAAATATCGACCTGGACTACCTGAGAAGAACGGCGGCTGGTTTTGTCGACCTCGAACGAAGCGATATTCTTGAAAGTGTGAACAGGCTCTTTCCGAAGAAGTAACAAGAGTATCCCCTCACCGCGACACCCACTTATTCCCCCTCACAAAAAACCTCCACTGCTTGTCAACTCCGTTCCGTATCCCGATTCTGGATGATCGTCCAATCATACTTGCCGGAAGCTTATCCCCAGCCACAATGAAAATCTCATCTCCCAGCAGGTCCGCTCCATTTTCTTCCTTCCCTATCGCGAAGGCTTGACAGAGTTTCGCGGGACCATTCGTAAGCGCGGGAGAGAGGGGGCTGAGGAGCCGGGGAGAAATTCGAAGTCCCCTCTTCACCCCTGCCCCTCCGCTCACCTGCAATCGGTTCTTTATCATCGCCTCAACTCCCTCAATCGGCTCTACTGCCCTGATCAGCACCGCTTCCCCTTTCCCCTCCGGACCGGTTACCACATTCGCACAGAAATGCATCCCGTACGTGAAGTACACATACAGATGCCCTGCTCTCCCGAACATCACTTCATTCCGTTTTGTCTTGCCCCGGAATGAATGAGAGGCTGGGTCATCTCTACCGTAGGCCTCGACTTCTACGATCTTGCCGACGAGTTTTTTGCCATGATGAATGCGCACGAGGTGCTTGCCGAGGAGCTTTTTGGCAACCTGCAGGGTAGGGCGAAGGTAAAAACTCCGGGGGAGCTTCTGCACTAGCGAACCGAGATACAACAAAAGAGTTGCCACGAAGAACACAAAGACACGAAGAATAGGAATAAAACTGACTCACAACGCCGAGATTTGTCCCCAACCATTTGTGCCTTCGTGACTTTGTGGCAAATAAAGTAAGACTATCCTATTTCAATTTGGCTTGGAACTCTTTCATAATCCGTTCCACGTCGGCTTCGTTCAGGTGCGTGCCGAACTGCTCCCCCCTGATCTCACCGGCTTTGGTTGCGGGGGCCGGGGGCGATGCTTCTGCGGGATCCTTCTTTGTCACCACCGGAGGAGGTTCGACAACATTACTTGCTTTCAACCTAATGCGGCGTTCTATCTCTTCGATCCATGATTGCTGAGAGGGGACGACGTGGTGAATCGTTGCTGCCGGCAGCTCGGTTTTGTGAGGAGCAGGAGCGGTTTTATCGACAAACTTTTCCGGCGGATTGATCGGCCGGGTTTCAAACGCAAGTCGCTTGATGTTGATCAGATGCTTGGCGGAAACGTTCTCTGAAATGATCGAGCCTCCGAATGTGCCGGGGCCAAGCGTCATGGAGGGGAGAAGCTCGTTCGTATACCCGACCGCCCCGAGCGCCGCCTGCGTATTCACCAAAACTCTGAATGCCGGCTTTTCGAGTCCGAATTTCAAAATCACATCGGAGTCTGTTGAATGGATCACCATCGAATGGCCGATGCCCCCAAACTCCAGCATCTCGATGCATTTCTCACATCCCGCGCGGTAACCATTTACGGTAAAGAGCGAAAGGACAGGGGAGAGCTTCTCGCGGGAAAGCGGATAGTCGCGCCCGACGCCCGGCAGTTCAGCAATGAGGCAGCTTGTGTCGCTTGGGACCTCAAACCCGGCCTTCTTCGCGATGAAGACCGGTGGTTTGCCCACGATCTCAGGGTTGAGTGCACCTCGCTGGTCGAACATCGTCTTGCTTAACCGTTCCTTCTCTTCCGGGGAGCAGAAATATGCCCCTTTCTTCTTGAACTCCTCCATGACAATCTTCTTGATCGGCTCGTCGATGATGACGCCGGACTCCGTGGAGCAGAGGACGCCCCAATCGAACATCTTTCCCGAAACAATGTCCGCAACCGCTTTCTTTACGTTTGCCGTCCGCTCAATGAACGCGGGGACATTACCGGGGCCGACGCCATAGGCGGGTTTGCCAGAGCTGTAGGCCGCCTTCACCATGGGGTTCGATCCGGTCGCGAGGATGACGGCGGTCTTCTTGTGCTTCATCAACTCGTTCGTCCCTTCGATGCTCGGGACGGACATGCAGTTGATCAAGCCTGCGGGCGCACCGGCCTTCTCCGCTGCCTCGGCGACGATTCGGGTTGCTTCCAGTGTACTATTCAAGGCCCGGGGATGAGGGCTCGCGACGAACCCGTTTCTCCCTTTGACGGAGATGATTGCTTTGAACATCACGGTAGAAGTGGGATTGGTGGAAGGGATCAACGCGGCAACGACCCCCATCGGCTCGGCGATCTCGATGATTCGTTTTTCCTTATCCTCGTTAATGACCCCGACACTCTTGAGGTCCTTGATCGATTCCCAAACTCTTCTGGTCGCAAACTCGTTTTTCTTCTTCTTATCCTCGGACTTGCCGAAGCCGGTCTCTTCATGCGCCATCCTGCCCAGTTTCTCCGCCGCCGCGTAGCCGGCCTCCACCATCGCCTTGACGATGGAATCCACCTGCTCCTGTGAGAACTTTCTAAACGCCAGCTGGGCTTCTTTGGCCTTTGTCAGGAGGTCGCGGGCGTTTTGAATTGATTCCAGGTCTTTGTCCATGGCGAAAGGTGTCGGTTTTTTGTCAAAGTTTCAAGAGATCGCCCAGAAACCAGTCGAGGGCATGAAGGTGATCCATATGGTCCGGTGCTGTATTTCCGGCGAATCCCCTGACTGCAAACCGGTTTTTCCCGGCGGCACTGAGCTGTTGCATTCCGAGTGGCCCCCAAACGAGCACAGGGACACGGCTGAGACCCATGTGCTGAAGCAGATAGTCGGTCGCCTCCGTCGTGCTCACGAAGGTTCCCGGAAAGATCTCCGAATGCGTGATGAGGAATTTCTTGGGGGAATCGGGTTGTAAGGCGTCTTCTGCGAGCTGTATGAATGGGAGAAGGCCCGTCGGGTCGATCTGCCCTCCTTCTGCCAGGGGTTTGCCTTCCGGGATGTAGCTGGCATGGAGGCCGTCGAGGAGCAGAACCCCATCAATGAGACCATAATTGTTCCGGGTGCTTATAATTCTCCGGATTGCCCCGTACCCCGCGCTGAAACCGCTCAGAATCACCTGCCGCAGCCTCATGCCCGCCCCGAGCGATACTCTTGCACGAGCGACGATTGAGTCCCGAAGGGCGGCGAACATCAGGGTGTCCAGAAATGCGTCGTTATACACCCGTGAACCTGAGCCTAGGTTGACGGTTGCGGCAACAAGGTCGCCATCGTAGCATGAGGCGGCATGCTGAACAACGTACTCCGCTCCGTGAAAATGGATAAGAAGGTCGAACTCCGATGCTGCATTGCTTTTTTCAGGAATGAATACCTGAACGGGTTTCGGGAGGAGCAATTCGAGCGCAAACTTGAGTCCGGCAACCTCCTCTTGCGGAATACGCTCGTGTTTACGAGTGTACTCCACCATGGGTGAGGGGTTCTGAGCGGACGGTCGCGGCGCCGTTTGACCGGCGGCAGAAGCAGAGAGGAACAGAACGATGACCGTGGAGATCGTCATCCGACGCAGGAAGAAAACGGGTTGACTCTCAATCATTGGTGTCGG
>DKJQ01000237.1 GCA_002454845.1 Ignavibacteria bacterium UBA6688 | reverse complement strand
TAATCGCTCTGGTACCGCGCTTTCACACGTTCTTCCCCGAACTTCCCTTTTTCATCCACGATGGCGTTCGCCTGGGCGATCGTTACTTCATCCTCCTTTTCCGCCGCCAGGAATTCGATCTCCTCCGTCACCTTTCCATTCTTCACTTTCCGGTACGGCGTCTCGATGAAGCCGAAATCGTTGATGCGCGCATGGATACACAACGAGGAGATCAGGCCGATGTTCGGACCTTCCGGGGTTTCAATGGGACAGAGCCGGCCGTAGTGGGTATAATGAACGTCGCGCACCTCGAAGCCTGCGCGCTCGCGCGTCAAGCCACCGGGGCCGAGCGCAGACACGCGACGCTTGTGGGTCATTTCCGCCAATGGATTCGTCTGATCCATGAACTGCGAAAGCTGGTTGGTTCCAAAGAATGCGTTGATGACGCTCGTGATCGTGCGCGCGTTGACCAGGTCCTGGGGCGTGATCGTCTCGGCATCCCGCAGGTTCATCCGTTCCCGGATGGTGCGGGTCATCCGCGACAGACCAACATTGAACTGCTGGGCGAGCTGCTCGCCGACCGTCCGCACCCGGCGGTTGCCCAGGTGATCGATGTCATCCACGTTCCTCTTGCCCTGCTGGAGGTCGATCAGGTACTTCACGATCGCGACGATATCCTCGCGCGTCAGCGTGGTGACATCCTCTTTAATGCTCACGCCGAGCTTCGCGTTCATCCGATGCCGCCCGACATCGCCAAGGTCATATCGCTTGGGATTGAAGAACAGCCGGTCGATCAGGTTCTTCGCCGTTTCGAGGTCGGGTGCTTCGCCGGAACGGAGTTGGGAGTAAATGGTTTCCAGGGCGTCCTCTTCGGAACGGGCCGCGTCGCGCAGAATCGTGTTGGCGATCACCGAGCTCTGCTCGGTCGCTTCCGATTTCAAAAACCGGATCTTCTTGATATCCGACTTCTTGATCTGCTTGAGATGATCTTCCGTGAGCTTTGCATCCTTGTTGATGAAAATCTCCCCGGTCTTCTTGTCGAACACATCGCTGCAGATCGTTCGACCGACCAACTCGCGGAGGTTGACCTTATTGACGTCGACTTCCTCCACCAACTCGAAGAGGTTGAGAATCTCGTCGTCCGAAGAATAGCCGAGAGCCCGCAGGAGCGTCGTGACGGGGAACTTCTTCTTCCGGTCGATGTACGCATACATCACGTTGTTGATATCGGTCGAGAACTCGACCCACGACCCGCGGAAGGGAATGATGCGGGCGGAATACATCATCGTACCGTTCGGGTGCACGGACTCGCCGAAGAACACACCGGGGGAGCGGTGCAGTTGGCTGACGACCACCCGCTCGGCGCCGTTGATGATGAAGGTTCCGCGCAGGGTCATCGCGGGCAGGTTGCCGAGATAGACTTCCTGTTCGATCGTATCGGTGAACTCGTCGCTTCCCTCTTTCTTGGAGGAAAGTCGGAGCTTCGCCTTGAGGGGGACAGAAAAGGTCAACCCCCGCTCCTGGCATTCCACGACGGAGTACTTCGGTTTTTCGACGTAGTACTCGACAAACTCGAGAAGAAAGTTCTCCCGCGCATCCGTGATCGGAAAATTCATCTCGAATACCTGCTGAAGTCCCTGCTTCTTCCTGCGGTGCGGGACAGTCTCGGGCTGCAGAAATTTGTTGAACGAATCGGTCTGCACGTTCAGCAGATCCGGTGTTTCAATGACGGATGGGATGCGACCAAACGAAATCCTGGCGCTCGTGCCGTTGGATTGGTTTTTCAAGTCAACCACTCCTTCTCAATGATATTGTGTGTGCCATCAGACAACATTCCGGACCCGTGTGAGAGAAAGCGGAAGCAATTTGCGCGATCTCCGTCGCTCCAAACACTCCCTCCATATAGACGGCTCAAGCCGATAGCTCAGACCCGCGCGATGTGGGCGAACTATCGGCTATGAGTGCGTTTTTCACTATGGGTTCTGCGGTTCTTCCAACAAGGGTGAATCCTGAAAAGTTCAAAAAGAGCGGTTATTTCAACTCGACCTTCGCGCCAGCTTCTTCGAGCTCTTTCTTCAGCTTTTCAGCCTCATCCTTGTTCAGCGCCTCCTTCACAACCTTTGGAGCGCCGTCAACGAGATCCTTGGCTTCCTTCAATCCGAGTCCTGTTGCGGCGCGCACAACCTTAATCACATTGATCTTCTGCGCACCGGCTTCCTTCAACTCGACGTTGAACTCGGTCTTTTCTTCTGCCGCAGGGGCAGCGCCGCCGGCCGCCGGCATCATACCGGCCATCATCATCGGCGCGGCTGCGGTGACACCGAATTTCTCTTCGAGCGCCTTCTTCAACTCTGCTGCTTCGAGAAGCGTCAGCTTCTCAATTTTTTCAACGATTTCGATTACTGCTGACATTGCCATTCTCCTTTAAGTAAGTGTTCTTCGAAACTGAAAATCGGTTAAGCCGCTTTTTTCTTCTCGATGGCGTCGATCACATAGACGAGGTCGCGCATCACAGCGCCGATGGCTCCAACCACGCCGGAGATCGGCGCGTGCAGACTGCCAACGATACTCGCCAACAGTTCTTTCTTCGACGGAAGAGCGGAGAGTGCCTCGAGCTGCGCGCCTTCGAAGACCTGCTTCTCGAGCACGGCCGCCTTGAGCTTCAGCTTTCCGGACTTCTCGTTGAACTTTTTGATGATCTTCGCCGGAGCAACGATATCGTCATAACTGAAGGCGATACCGGTTGGCCCGACAAGCTTATCGTACACGCGATCGAAACCGGTGAGTTGCTCAAGGGCTTTCTTCGCGAGGGTGTTCTTTACCACCCGGTACTCGATGCCTCCCTTCCGGAATTCGCGGCGAAGCTCAGTTTCCTGCTCAACCGTCAAACCGGAAAAATCGGCAAAGTAGACAGCGGACGCGCGTGAAACCTTCTCGGCAACCTCGGCGACAATCGCCTCTTTGTCCGTTCGGTTCATGACCTACCTTTTCGATGAATCAGCCTCCCCCATACCATCAGCGGAGAGGTTGTTGCGCGGTCCGATGAGAAGCCCCTCGCGGGCATCGAACCACGGAATGTTTTGAATTGTGAGTGCGTAAACTTTTTGAAGGCCATGGCGATCACCTCCGCCGCGGCAGCATGCTGCCATCAATTGCAGCATTCCCGTTCGTTAGTGAGCGGCGACTTCGTGCGTATCGATGTGGACACCGGGTCCCATCGTGGTTGAAATCGCAATGCTCCTGACATAGGTCCCCTTGGACGTCGAAGGTTTCAACCGGACGACCGTGTTCAGGAACGAATGAATATTCTCCACCAGCTTCTCCGACTCGAAGTTCGCTTTGCCGATCGTGGCATGGATGATACCGGCCTTGTCGACGCGGAATTCGATTTTTCCGGCTTTGATTTCCTTCACGGCTTTGGCAACGTCCATCGTGACCGTTCCGCTCTTTGGGTTCGGCATCAGGCCGCGGGGGCCGAGCACGCGCCCGAGCTTCCCCAGGTCGCCCATGACCTCGGGCGTCGCGATAATCACATCGATCTCAGCCCAACCTTGCTGCAGCTTCTCCAGGTAGTCCTGGAATCCGACATGATCGGCTCCGGCTTCGCGGGCTTCGTCGTCCTTGGGGGGCTTTGCCACCACCAGAACACGTACGGCTTTTCCGATCCCATGCGGCAGGGCGACGGTTCCGCGGATGGCCTGATCAGCCTTCTTGGGATCGACGCCGAGACGGACAGCGATGTCAACTGCTTCGGAGAACTTTGCCGAAGCCGTCTCTTTCACTTTTTGAACTGCTTCGGAAATTGTATAGTTCTTTGGTTCGACCTTGGTCGCTACCGCTCTGAAACGCTTGCTTTTCTGTTTCATACGATCACACTCGCTTAATGATGGAACGTGAACAATCAGTCTTCAACCGTAATGCCCATACTGCGGGCGGTGCCGGCCACCATGCTCATCGCCGTTTCGATGTTCGAGGCGTTGAGGTCGGGCATCTTGAGCTCGGCAATCTCGCGCACCTGAGCACTCGTCACCTTCCCCACTTTGTTCCGGTTCGGTTCGCCGGAACCTTTGGGCAACTTCGTCGCCCGGAGAAGCAGTGTCGCAGCAGGCGGCGTCTTCGTGATAAAGGAGAATGACTTATCACTGAAGACGGTGATGACAACGGGGATGATCAATCCCTGCTGCTCCTTCGTGCGCGCGTTGAATTGCTTGCAGAACTCCATGATGTTCACGCCCTTTTGACCAAGGGCGGGGCCCACCGGGGGAGCCGGATTGGCCGAACCTGCAGGGATCTGTAATTTGATGAAACCGGTTATTTTTTTTGCCATGGATCTACCTTTGACGGGTTATTTTTCCAACTCGACCTGAACGAAATCCAACTCGACGGGGGTCTTGCGGCCGAAGATGCTGACCATGACCTTCACCTTCATCTTTTCAGGATTGACCTCCTGAACCCAGCCGGAGAAATTGTTGAACGGTCCCTCGACGACTTTCACCGCGTCGCCGCTCTTGAAGGGAATCTCCACCAGCTCGACATCCTCCTTCGATTCCATTTTGCCGATCAGCCTGCGGACTTCGTCAGGCTGGAGCGGTGCGGGGTTGTTCTTGTCAGGGACGAATCCGAGCACGGACGGGGCCTCGAGGATCAGATGGACAGTTTCCTTGTCCAGGATCGCCTCTACCAGCACATAGCCAGGGAAGAAGTTCTTCACCTTGGCTTTCTTTTTCCCGTCCTTCACCTCGATTACCTTTTCGGACGGGATCATGACGCTGGAGATCCTCTCTGAAAGGTTCGCGCGCGCAGATTCCTGCTCAATGTAGGCTTTGACTTTGAGTTCGTGACCTGAATAGGTCCGAACAACATACCAGCGTTTATCCAACTCGATTCTTTCGGAGTGTTACAAAATGGCTTTCAGGATTTCACTCAATACCGTATCGATGCCCCAGGTGAAGACCGAGATAATCAACGATACGAGAATGACGATCTTCGTCGATTCGACGAGCTCTTCGCGTGAAGGCCACGTGACCTTCGACATTTCTTTGACAACATCGTTGAAGAAGTTTAGGATTTTGTCTTTCATCGACTTTTCTTTCGTAGACTGATGAATCCGGCCGTCCAATCAACGCTCTGCACGTCAGGAGGGACTCCCCGCCCGCCTGACTGCGTCAGGCAGTCGGGCGGGGAACCCCCAACTTCCAATTCGACCGATGTTAGCGTTGTGTGCTAACTTCGTAGTCGAATTGAGAATCCCGGCCCGACGTGAGTCGGATCGGGACCTCATTCCGTGTACACCCGGAGGGGCCCCCCAACCTGCGCCTTACGTGACCGATGATAATATTCACTCGCACGTCAGGAGGGACTCGAACCCCCAACCTGCGGTTTTGGAGACCGCTGCTCTACCAATTGAGCTACTGACGTAAGGATCCAATCAGGTGGGTTTGTCTCCGGCCCCGGACCCCGCTCACGAGAACAGTGTTACTTGGTCTCTTTGTGAGGAGTCCGCTTCTTGCACCACTGGCAGAATTTCTTATACTCCACACGCCCCGTCTGCTTCTTCTTGTTTTTGGTGGTACTGTAGTTGCGACGCTTGCAGGTGGAACATTCCAGGGTTATGATATCTCGCACGACTTTCTTCTCCGATGATGGTGAATCTCATTGCTGCCTTGAGCTTGCGACCGGGATTGAACCGGTGACCTCGTCCTTACCAAGGACGTGCTCTACCAACTGAGCTACGCAAGCAACGTTGTGCGCGTTGTGGGTAGGGAAGGATTCGAACCTCCGAA
>DKJQ01000277.1:6977-11567 GCA_002454845.1 Ignavibacteria bacterium UBA6688 | reverse complement strand
CTCTGTTTGTTTTGCTCAGGCCTATTCGTTATTTTAGCGTTATCGACGAAAACAAAGACAACCGAACTATGACACACTATATCGATTTGCGGAGCGATACCGTTACCAAGCCTAGCCCGGAGATGAGAAGGGCCATGGCAGAGGCCGACGTGGGGGACGACGTCTTCGGAGAGGACCCGACGGTGAATCGCCTGCAGGAAACGGTAGCGGCATTGCTGGGTAAGCCCGCAGCGCTGTTCGTTCCTACGGGTGTCATGGCCAACCAGCTGGCATTGAAATGCCAGACGCAGCCCGGCGATGAAGTGATCGTCGAACAATCATCCCACATTTTTAACTATGAGACTGCCGCACCGGCCGTTCTGTCGAATATTCAACTTTATCCGGTTCGCGGCGAACGGGGCATTATCCGTGCTTCCCATATCGCCCCTGCGGTCCGCTCCTCGGCCTACTATATGCCGAGGACCTCACTGGTGTGTCTCGAAAACACCCATAACATGGCGGGCGGGACCCTTTATCCAATCGAGGAGTTAAAGCAGACGTACACGTTTGCGAAAGCCGTGGGATTAAAACTCCACCTTGATGGAGCACGGCTTTGGAATGCGTGGGTCGCGACCGGCATCCATCCAAAAGAGTATGCCCAATATTTCGATTCAGTTTCAGTCTGCTTTTCGAAAGGTCTTGGCGCTCCGGTCGGTTCTGCCCTTGTTGGCTCCGAAGAATTGATCAGCAAGGCGAGGAAGTATCGGAAGCTCTTCGGGGGAGGGATGCGCCAAGCGGGAATCATAGCGGCGGGAGCCTTGTTTGCCCTGGAACACAACGTCGAACGACTGAGAGAGGATCATGACATGGCGAAGACCTTTGCTGAGGGTATTGCTTCCACGCCCGGGGTCAAGGTAAACCCGAGTGAGGTGGAAACAAATATCGTCATCATCGATATCGAGAAGACGGGGAAATCGGCTTCCGATCTCCTGGCTCTTCTCAAGACCAATCAGATACTCCTGACGGAAGCAACGTTCGGTGCTTTGCGGGCGGTTCTGCACATGGATGTTTCCACACGGGAGGTGCATCACGCCTCCGAAGTTTTCAAGACCCTTCTCTCCTGACCTCTATGCTCGATCGACAGACATTCAAGCACACAACCCAGCTTCGGGTGCGGAATTATGAGGTGGACTGGCAGGGGATCGTGCACAATGGAAACTATTTGCTCTATTGCGAAGTGGGTCGGGTCGATTATCTGAAGCACATTGGTGCCCGGATCGATCTCAATTCCATCAACAGCGAATCCCGGGTGGTTTTGGTCCGGAATGAGATCGACTATCTCGCTCCTGCCATGTTCGACGACCTTCTCACCGTCTGCACAAGGGTTTCCTTCATCAAGAACTCCAGTTTTGCGATGGAGGGGATCATCGAACGCGCATCGAGCCGCGAGCGTATCGTGGAGAACGTTGCGTACCATGTTTGGCTTGACCCGATCACGAAGAAATCAAAATCCGTTCCCGACGATATGCGGAGACTTGTGCAGTCGTTTGAGGGAAGTAACTGCGCGATTGAGTGGCCCTCTCTGGAAATCTGACCGCAGAGTATTCATCCGAGCTGTAGGAACTCACCAGGCCGTATGACAACATTTGAGGAATTTCGTGCATGGAGCGCCCAGGGGAATGTTATCCCCGTCTTCGAATCCATGCTTGCCGATGCAGATACCCCGGTCTCTGTATACCTGAGACTTCGTGACCAAAGTCCGTATTCCTTCCTTTTAGAAAGCGTGGAAGGAGGGGAGAAGATCGGGAGATACTCGTTCCTTGGCTATAATCCGTTCATGAGTTTTTCGGTTACAGGCCAGAAATTCGTGATCGAAACGTACCACGATGACGTCAAGATCCTTCCCTCCCTTGTTTCCCCGGACGACCATCCGCTGGCGGCGCTCAAGACCATCTTCAAACATATTCGCACCGTCCCCGTTCCCGGTTTGCCCCGACTCTCGGGGGGAGCCGTCGGCTATTTCGGATATGAGTCCGTCCAGCTTGTCGAGAAGGTCCCTGTACGAGGTGACGACGAATTACAGATCCCCGACATATTGTTGATGTTTTACGATGTCGTGCTTGTCTTCGACAACCTTCTCCACCGCTTGTTCCTGATTTCCAATGCCTACCTTCGCACATCACAACTCCCCGAGCAGGAACTTCGGGCAGAATACGATAAAGCCGTTGAAGAGATCATCAAACTGAAGAGGATTTTGCGTCAATCGGTCTCACTGGTGCTCGGTACCGCGGAGCCCCTCGGGACGATTACGCACAGCACGCAGAAAGAAATATTTTGCCGGAGCGTTGAACGGGCGCGTGAGTATATTGCGGAAGGGGATGTTTTTCAGGTTGTGCTTTCACAGCGCTTGAAACAACGGGGAAGGTTTGAATCATTTGATCTCTACCGGACGCTCAGGGGTGTCAATCCCTCTCCCTATATGTATTTTTTAAATTTCAGAGAATTCTCGATCATCGGCTCCTCCCCGGAGATGCTGGTTCGCGTAGAGAACGGCACGGTCGAAACGCGTCCGATCGCCGGAACCCGTCGAAGGGGAGCTACCCAGGCTGAGGATCTCCGGTTAGCGGAGGAATTGTTGCAGGATGCGAAGGAGAAGGCCGAGCATCTCATGCTGGTGGACCTTGGGCGGAACGATCTCGGGCGCATCTGTGAATTTGGCAGCGTGACGGTGGACCAGTTCATGTTGGTTGAGCGGTACTCACACGTGATGCACCTCGTCTCGAATGTCCGGGGACGACTCCGGAATGCCATGACCCCGGTCGATGCGCTGTACGCCTGCTTCCCGGCAGGCACATTGTCCGGCGCCCCGAAGATTCGGGCTATGGAGATTATCGCAGAGCTCGAACCTGTCAAGAGGGGGGTGTACGGCGGTGCGATCGCTTATATCGACTTTTCGGGAAACCTTGATTCATGCATCGCCATCCGTACCATGGTTGCGAAGGACGCAACGGTGTACTTCCAGGCGGGGGCAGGGATCGTATTTGATTCGACACCCGAACGCGAATATGAAGAGACTCTCGAAAAGTTGGGGGCCAATCTCAAGGCATTCGAACTTTTGACTTGAAGGATGCTCTGTTTTCCAGTAAATCATCGATAAGGAGTGCTTCCGTCGGTATGGTTCTCATCATCGATAATTACGACTCGTTCACCTACAACCTGGTCCAGTACCTCGGCGAGCTGGGGGCCGAACTGAAGGTCGTTCGAAATGACCAGGTTACAGTCGACCAGATTCGGGAGATGAAGCCGGAAAAGATCGTTATTTCTCCGGGGCCATGCACGCCGAAAGAGGCCGGAATTTCCGTTGAGGTTGTCAAAGTCCTCCATCAGACAATACCGATCCTTGGAGTTTGTCTCGGGCACCAGGCGATCGGAGAAGCGTTCGGGGGGAGGGTCGTGAAAGCCCCTTCCATCGTTCACGGCAAGACATCCTCCATCCAGCACGACGGTAGGGGGATTTTCAATCGGTTACCTATGCCGTTTACCGCAACGCGCTATCATTCCCTGGTGATTGAGAAGGACACGCTCCCGTCTGACTTGCAGATAACGGCCTGGACGGAGGATGGGATCATCATGGGAGTGCAGCATCAGACTTCACAAACCTACGGCGTGCAGTTTCACCCGGAATCGATTGCAACGCACCATGGCAGGGATCTCCTCAAGAATTTCCTTTCTGTATAAGAAACCAGTATTCCATCGTCGTCAATCCGAGGTCTCTATGAATGAATCAACGATTCCCCTCAATCACGAACAACAGTTGGATTCTCTGTCCAGTGCACAGGAAGATATCTGGCGAATTTTTCGCGTGATGTCCGAGTTCGTTGATGGTTTTACCATGATGTCCAGGCAGAATAACCTCGTTTCGATTTTTGGATCTGCCCGTGTGAAACCCGGCTCCCCGTACTATGAGTTGGGCGTGCGGGTTGCACAGGAATTGGTGCGGCACGGGTTCAACGTGTTGACGGGAGGGGGCCCTGGGGTGATGGAGGCCGGAAACAAGGGGGCGAAGGAACAGGGTGGAGGTTCGGTAGGGGTGAACATTGAGCTCCAGCATGAACAATCCGCCAACCCGTACATCGATCGAAATCGGCTCATCACGTTCAGGCATTTCTTCGTGCGCAAGGTGATGTTTGTCAAGTATGCCCATGGGTTTGTGGTTCTCCCGGGAGGGTTTGGAACATTGGACGAGTTCTTCGAGGCTATCACGCTGATTCAGACGCACAAGACCAAGCCGTTTCCGGTAATTTTGATGGGGTCGGAGTATTGGACCGGGCTCATCGATTGGATGAAAAGCACATTGCTCAAGGAAGGAATGATTTCTGAATCGGACCTAAAACTCTTTGAAATCACTGATGATCCCGTCATGGCAGCCGAGAAGATCGCCCAGTTCTACGAGCATCATAAGACAGTGACAAATTTTTGAAGGATTTCCTTGCTTCTTGGAGGAGGAAGTTCTATATTAACAAGCCTCGTTTTAAGAATAGCCCGCCTTTTCGGGCTATTTTTTTTGGCGAAGGATGTGATGCAGAAAACCTTATGATTCTTGCTGAAATC
>DKJQ01000277.1:5129-6914 GCA_002454845.1 Ignavibacteria bacterium UBA6688 | reverse complement strand
TGCTGAAATCAAGCAGACACTTGAGAGAGTATTGACCCCGGTTCTGGAGCAGCACAAGGCGTTTCTTGTTGAGCTGACGCTCAAGAACGAACGTCGCGGCACCGTCGTCCGGGCATTTGTTGACACGGATGCAGGAATCAGGATCGAGGAATGCGCGGAGATCAGCAGGGAGCTTGGCTTGGTTTTGGAGACGGAAAGAGTGTTCGAACGATCCTACCAGCTGGAAGTTTCCTCCCCCGGCATCGATAAGCCGCTTCGGTTGCTGAGACAATATCCGAAGAATATTGGTAGGCGTTTCACTGTCCAGTACCGTGGAAAAGGGGTTGCGGAGACCCTGACGGGAATCCTGGAGGGAGTGGAGCAGGAGGTCATCACCTTCGCCCCGGAGAAGGGGGAACCGATCAGGCTTCAATTTTCACAGATCATAGAAACAAAGGAACTATTGCCGTGGTAATGACCGAGTTTATTGTCCGGAGGATGAGATGAATCACGAAATTGTCGAATCATTTGCCCAAATGGTTCGCGAGAAGGGGATCGACAAGGATATCCTGGTCGGCATCGTCGAAGACATCTTCGGGATGATGGTCCGGAAGAAGTACGGACCGAACGCCAAATTCGAAGTTGTTGTCAACATGGATAAGGGAGATATCGAAATCTACCTTGAGCGGGAGGTGGTGGATGAGGTCATCGATCCGGTGGCACAAATCAGCGTCAAGGAAGCACGGCAGAAGTCCGGAGAGGATCTGGAAGTTGGTGAGGACTATGTCGAGATCATTCCGCTCGTGAGCTTTGGCCGCCGGTTGGTGGTCAGTGCGAAACAGAACCTGAACCAGCGTATCAAGGAAATTGAGCGCGAGGCGATCTACAACGAGTATTCGACGGCACTGGGCGAAATCGTCGTCGGCGAGATCTACCAGATCCGGAAGGGGAAGGGTGAGATCCTTGTTATTCACAACAAGAACGAACTTATACTCCCCCGGAACGAACAGATCTACAAGGAGCGGTATAAGAAGGGGGATACCATCCGAGCGGTTGTGAAGGAAGTACGCAAGGGGGCAGGAAATCCTGTGGTCATCATTTCACGAACGGACCCGCACTTCCTGATGCGTCTGTTCGAGATCGAGATCCCCGAAATTTATGACGGCATCATTGAGATCAAGGCCATTGCACGGGAGCCGGGCGATCGTGCAAAAGTCGCCGTCCTCTCCCATGACGACCGGATCGATGCTGTGGGCGCGTGTGTCGGCATGAAGGGGGTACGTATTCACGCGATCGTCAGGGAATTGAACAACGAGAACATCGACGTGATCAACTGGACGGAAGAACCGATGCACTTCATAACAAAGTCTCTCTCGCCCGCCAAACTCAAGGAAGTGGTGCTCGACAAGGAGAACAAGAAAGCGAGCGTGACGGTCGCGGCGGATCAGGTTTCTCTCGCCATCGGAAAAAACGGACAGAATGTACGCCTCGCTTCCAAGCTGACGGGATATGATATTCAGCTTATTAAGGAGGGAGGGGAAGACGAAGAGTACGATATGGATCTCTCGGAATTCCGCGAAGAACTTGGTGATGTCCTGTTCCACAAGTTCTTTGATGAGAAGTACGAAAGCGTCCGTGATGTGATCGATACGCCGAAGGAGGAGCTTGTTGCCACGTTCGGGATTGAACGTGAAAAAATTGATGAAATCGTAACGATGCTGAGAAGGGGTCTTGAGGAGGCTGAGATTGAAGAGGGGGGCGAACCGGAGGGTGAACGATCCGGGGACAAGGCTGTGATCCAGGCTG
>DKJQ01000277.1:0-5028 GCA_002454845.1 Ignavibacteria bacterium UBA6688 | reverse complement strand
CCTGCGGATGAGACTCCTGCGGGGGAGAACGGCGTAGCCGGCCACGACGAAGCAGCAGCGCCATCGGAAGAAGAGAAGAAAGAGTAAAACCATCATTCGCTCGTTGGAAAAAAGGCGATTCCCAGAATGGCAGAGACAGCAGCCAAAAAAATAAAGATCTACAAGCTGGCGACAGAGTTGAACGTTGCGAGTGAAACGATCATCGAGTTTCTCCGGAAAAAAGGCTTCGAAGTGAAGAATCACATGTCCTCTGTGACGGAGGACATGATGTCCCCCATTATGGGGCATTTCAAGAAGGAGAGAGATGTCGCGGAACGACATCAGCGGAAGCTCCAGGAGTTTCGTTCCTCGCGCAAGAAGGATACGCCCGAAAAAACGGAGAAAAAGGCCCCGGAAGAATCCCCCGTCGAACTCGTTGTCGAGGCACCAGCGGCCCCGGTCGTTGAAGCGGTTCCCGCAGAACGTCCGACCGTCCCCGAGATCGCCAAAGCCGAGCATGAACCTGTAGAGCAACCCACCGCGCTCAAGGAACCGACCGCACCGGAAGAGCCGGTCGCTGAAAAGGAACAAGTGCCGATCCTCCCATCACGCCCGGGTGTGAAACGTTTGAGCCCGCTGGAGCAGGCGCTTTCCCGTCCTCGCCGCGGTCTGACGATTAAGGGGAAAATGGAGGTCGCAGCCAAAGCAGCAGCGGGCGCGCCGGCCTCCGAGGAATCGGAAGAGGACAAGAAGAAGAAAAAGAAGAAGAAAAAGAAACTCCGCGAACTACCGCAGAAAGCCGCCGGCAAACCCGGAGGAACGGAGGATGAAGCTGAAAGCAAGGCGCGCAAACGGAAGAAGGTGCGCCACGCTGAAGTCGATGAGCAGGAAGTGGAGAAGGCTATTCGGGAAACTTTGGCCGAGATGGAAGATGTCTCGGTGAGTTCTCGCGCCGCCATCCGGAAGAGAAAGAAGAAGGAACGGGAGGAAGAAGAACAGCGCATTCAGGACGAACTTGAACGCGGGAAGACCAGGATCCGCGTGACGGAGTTCGTTACGGTCGGTGAGATTGCTGATCTGATGCGTGCTTCCGTTGCCGAGGTGATCTCGAAGATCATGGGCCTGGGCATTATGGCCTCTATCAACCAGCGGTTGGATAAGGATACGATTCAGCTGGTGGCAGATGAATTCGGCTTCCAGGTCGATTTCGAATCCGAGTTCACGGCAGATGTGCTGGCCGATACCCCGGACGCTCTCGAAGATCTCAGACCGAGACCCCCGGTTGTCACGATTATGGGCCATGTCGACCACGGGAAAACGTCTCTCCTGGATTATATCCGGAGCGCGACGGTCGTTGCAGGCGAGGCGGGGGGCATCACCCAGCACATCGGTGCGTATGAGGTGACCTTGCCCGACGGAAAACAGATCACCTTTCTCGATACACCGGGACACGAAGCCTTTACGGCCATGCGCGCCCGCGGTGCCAAAGTGACCGATATCGTCGTCCTCGTTGTCGCAGCAGATGATAACGTCATGCCGCAAACCGTCGAGGCGATCAGTCACGCGCAGGCTGCCGGCGTTCCGATCGTCATCGCCATGAACAAGATCGACAAGGCGGATGCGAATCCCGAGCGGATTAAACAACAGCTCTCGGAAAAAGGGATTCTGGTCGAAGAATGGGGAGGAAAATACCAGGCCGTTGAGCTTTCCGCCAAGAGCGGAAAGAACGTCGATCAGCTTCTGGAGAAGATTCTCCTGGAAGCGGAAGTTCTCGACCTGAAAGCAAACCCGAGCAGGCTGGGCCGCGGTGTCATTATTGAGTCCGAGCTCGACAAGGGCAAAGGCATCATCGCAACGGTCCTCGTCCAGAAGGGTTCCCTCAAGGTCGGCGACTCGTTTGTCAGTGGTGTATGGAGCGGACGCGTGCGGGCCATGTTTGATGAGCGGGGCAAGCGCGTGGATGTGACAACACCTTCGCAACCGGTACAGCTTCTTGGATTCGACGGTATCCCGCAGGCCGGAGATGAGTTCATCGTCCTCTCCAGCGAGCGGGAAGCCCGTGAGATAAGCCTGAAACGCCAGCAATTGAAACGGGAGCAGGATTTCCGCCAGCGGCGACTTATGACGCTGGATGATCTCTCCGAACAGATCAAGCAGGGACAGGTAAAGGACCTCCCGATCATTGTGAAGGGAGACGTGGACGGATCGGTCGAAGCGCTCTCCGATTCGCTGATGAAGCTCTCAACCGACGAAGTGAAGGTGGTAGTGATTCACAAAGGCGTCGGTGGAATCTCCGAATCCGATGTGTTGCTTGCCACCGCATCACGGGCCGTGATCATCGGTTTCCATGTGCGACCCAATCTCAACGCGCGCCGGCTTGCGGAATCGGAAGAGGTTGATATCCGCCTCTACAGCATCATTTACGACGCGATCAATGAGGTTAAGAGCGCGCTGGAAGGAATGCTTGCTCCGTCGCTCAGTGAAGAAATCCTTGCCACCATCGAAGTCCGCGAAACGTTCAAGGTTTCGAAAGCCGGAACGATCGCCGGATGCTATGTCCAGGACGGGAAGCTCGTCCGGAATAATAAGATCCGGATCGTTCGTGACGGCCTCATTGTCTTCGACGGTGGCATTTCCTCGCTCAAACGCTTCAAGGAGGATGTGCGGGAAGTCGAGCAGGGCTTCGAATGCGGCATCATGGTCGACGGGTTCAACGACATCAAAGTCGGTGATACCGTCGAAGCGTACAAGATCGTGGAAACAAAACGGAAGCTTGCATAAGACAGGGTTGCTATGTCGGTACGCACGGAAAAAGTATCATCCTTGATCAAGGAACGCATCAGCGAAATCTTCCAGCTCAACTTCCGGATGGAAGAGTATGGGCTCATGACCGTGACGGAGGTGCGGATGAGTCCGGATCTGAAGATCGCGAAGGTGTACGTGAGCATCTTCGGCGATCCGGAGCGGAAAAGGAAGACGCTTGCGTTGCTCGAGGTCGAAAAGCCCTTTATCCGGACAGAGCTGGGGCGGAATTTGCGTCTCAAGTTTACCCCGTCGATCTTTATCTATCTGGATGAATCGCTCGATCATGCGATGCACATCGAGAGCCTGTTGAATAAGATTCACAAGGACACGGAGCCCGGGGACGAAGAACGTGAGTGATGACCCTCCAGGCCGATCATACTCGTTTGTCAGGGGAAGAAGGTCGCGTTCTTCTCGTTGACAAGCCGTTGCACTGGACATCATTCGACGTCGTTCGACGGGTACGCATTGCGCTTGATGTCAAGAAGGTCGGGCATGCCGGCACCCTCGATCCGAGAGCGACAGGGTTGTTGATCGTCTGCACCGGGAAGGAAACCAAGTCGTTCGACCGTTACGCGGGCCTGGAAAAAGAGTATACCGGTACATTCCGGCTTGGAATTCAGACACCGAGTTTCGACCTGGAAACGGCAGTCACGGAGAACAGGGATTCTACAGGCGTAGGCCTCGACCAACTCCTGGAAGTCGTGAACCAGTTCAGGGGGAAACAGCTTCAGATTCCTCCTATGTATTCCGCCGTGAAGCACAAGGGGAGACCCCTGTACGAAATCGCCCGAAAGGGGAAAACCGTGGAGCGGGAGCCGAAGGAGGTGGAGGTCTCAGAGTTTGAGATACTTGCTTTCACACCTCCGGAAGTCGATTTTCGAATTGTCTGTTCGAAAGGAACCTATATCCGATCTCTTGTCCACGACGTCGGGATCCGTTTGGGGTGTGGAGCAGTCCTGACGGCGTTGCGGAGAACACGGATCGGCACATTCTCGGTCCGGGATGCTATAACGGTTGAGCAATTGGATGATTTACACATCGAGGCGAGAAGCGAACGACAGCCCGGCGATGACAACAGTATACCGACTTGAGGATATCCCTTTTGAGAAGAACTCTGTCATAACGGTCGGATCGTTTGACGGCGTCCATCTCGCACACCAGGAAGTATTGGGGGAGGTTGTTCGCAAGGCGCAAAGCCGGAAGGGACGGGCCGTCCTCCTGACCTTTGAGCCTCATCCGAAGGAAATTCTCTCCGGCAAACCGGTACACACGCTGACGACGTTGGAAGAGAAGAGACGGATGTGTGAGCGCCTTGGCGTGGATCTGTTCTTTGTCATCCCCTTCACATACGAGTTCTCGCGCCAATCATCGCGTGACTTTTTTGTGAACTACCTCGTCGATCGTATCGGTGTCTGTGAAGTGGTGGAGGGCTACGATCATCACTTCGGGCGGGACCGGGAGGGGAGCATCGAAGCCTTGCTGCACCTGGGAAAAGAATTTGGATTTTCTGTGGTGGCGATGAAGGCGGTCTACGTCAGGGAGGAAATCGTCAGCAGTTCGATGATTCGCCGGTACCTTCTTGCCGGATCGATCGAAAAGGCAGAGGGAATGCTGGGGCGCCGATACAGCATTGAGGGAACGGTGGTCCGCGGCGACGGGAGGGGTAAATCGCTCGGATATCCGACTGCGAATATCCGCACGTCGACCGATCGGAAACTTGTCCCTGCAAACGGGATTTATGTGGTCGAGGTGGACGTGGACCAGGCGCGGCATGTGGGGATGTTGAGTATCGGTGTCCGCCCAACCTTCAGCGACCATGGCGATCGAACCGTCGAAGTGCATCTTCTGGAATTCGACAACGACTTGTATGACAAGAGCATAACCTTAACGATTCTCAAGCGTCTGCGGGACGAACGCAAATTCGCATCAGCGGAAGAGCTGGTCCGGCAGATGCATCGTGACAAGGAGGAAACCATGGAGTTTTTGGCTGAGCATCGCCGAACTTCTCCGGTTTCCCCTCACGCGTAACATCGTTTCTTTCTCACAACCAAATTCGTAAGGAGCACCCATGTCACTGACCAAGGAGCAAAAAGCGGATATCCTCAAGAAATTCGGTAAAGGACCGAGCGACTCGGGAACCCCCGAGGTACAAATCGCCCTTCTGACCGCCAACATCAACAGCCTCTCCCCCCATCTGAATCAGCATAAGAAAGACCACCATGGCCGCTTTGGGTTGTTGAAGAT